>NZ_BMQE01000018.1:0-121664 GCF_014647955.1 Planomonospora antibiotica
GAAAAACCACCGCACGAACGGGACCCGGCCGAACCACCGCACGAACGGGACCCGGCCGAACCGCCGCTGAGCAAGGACCCGACCATGTCCGGATGTGGTTCCGGGTGGTTGTCCTTTGGCGTGTGAGCTGTCCGAAACAAGGTCGAAACACCATCCCGGCGGGTTTCACAGATGTGAAACATGCGCGGTCGCGCCCCGAAACGGCGGACGAAGACGCTGTGGCGCACGGAAGGGAAAACCTTGGCGGAACCGGTCGGGACGCGTGAGCGGACCGGGGCCCGCGGGGCGAGGCGGACCCCGTCCGTCAGGTACGTCAGTGCGCGGCCGGTCGACGAAGCCCTGGAAGCGCCCACTGCGACTGCACAACCGGCCACACGCCAATCGGAAGGAGGGTCGCATCAGATGAAGATCGATGGCGGCTCCACTGCCTGGATGCTCATGAGCACCGCGCTCGTACTGCTCATGACGCCGGGCCTCGCGTTCTTCTACGGGGGCATGACCAGGGCCAAGAGCGTCCTCAACATGATGATGATGTCGTGGGTGAGCATCATCGTGGTGACGGTCGCCTGGGTCCTCTACGGACACTCGCTGGCCTTCGACGCGGTCGGCGACGGAAGCGGCGTCATCAACAAGCTCGTCGGCGGCCTCGACAACCTCGGGCTGAGCGGGCTCGTCGACACGGCGACCAAGGACGACGGCACGGGCATGCCCAGCCTCGTCTTCTCCGCCTTCCAGATGACCTTCGCGATCATCACGGTCGCGCTGATCAGCGGTGCGCTCGCCGACCGGGTGAAGTTCGGCGCCTGGGTGGTCTTCGCGCTCGTCTGGGCGACCCTCGTCTACTTCCCGGTGGCCCACTGGGTCTGGGGCGGCGGCTGGCTGAGCAACCTCGGCATCGAGGACTTCGCCGGCGGCACGGTCGTGCACATCAACGCCGGCGCCGCGGCCCTGGCGGTCGCGCTGGTCATCGGCAAGCGCGTCGGGTGGCGCAAGGACCCGATGCGCCCGCACAACCTCACGCTCGTCCTGCTCGGCGCGGGCCTGCTCTGGTTCGGCTGGTTCGGCTTCAACGCGGGCTCCGAGCTCGCCGTGGACGGCACCACCGGCCTGGCGTTCATGAACACCCAGATCGCCACCGCGGTGGCGGCCGGCGCCTGGCTCCTGGTCGAGAAGCTCCGCGACGGTCACTCCACCACCCTCGGCGTCGCCTCCGGCGCGGTGGCCGGCCTGGTCGCGATCACCCCGGCCTGCGGCTTCGTCGACCCCTGGGCCGCGTTCGTCATCGGCGCGCTCGCCGGTGTCGCCTGCGCCTACGGAGTCGGCCTGAAGTACCGGCTCGGCTACGACGACTCGCTCGACGTGGTCGGCGTGCACATGGTCGGCGGTGTCGTCGGCGCGGTGGCGCTGGGCTTCGTCGCCGCCTACCCGTTCGCCGACGGCCAGGAGAAGGGCCTGCTCTACGGCGGCCCGATCTCCCAGCTCGGGGTGCAGGTGCTCGGCCCGGTCGCGGTCGGCGCCTACTCCTTCGTCATCTCGTGGATCATCGCGAAGGTGATCGACAAGACGATGGGCTTCCGGATCTCCGCCGAGGACGAGGTCGCGGGCATCGACATCACCACCCACGCCGAGACCGGCTACGACCTCGGCACCGTCCACTCCTCCGGGGTGGCGTCCCCCAACGGCCCGGCCGTGGTCCCGGCGGCCAAGAAGGTGGAAGCATGAGACTCATCACCGCGGTCATCAAGCCCTTCAAGCTCGACGACGTGAAGGCGGCCCTGGAGCAGTTCGGCGTCAAGGGCATGACGGTCAGCGAGGCCAGCGGCTACGGCCGCCAGCGCGGGCACACCGAGGTCTACCGGGGTGCCGAGTACCAGGTGGACCTGGTGCCCAAGGTCCGGCTGGAGGTGCTCGCCGAGGAGGAGGACGCCGAGGACGTGATCGACGTCATCGTCAAGGCGGCGCAGACCGGCAAGATCGGTGACGGCAAGGTCTGGTCCGTCCCGGTGGACACCGTCGTCCGGGTCCGCACCGGCGAGCGCGGCCCTGAGGCGCTCTGACCGGTGAGAGGCGAGACTCGCTCGTACGCCGCGGCCCGCAGGGAGCGGGCCGCGGACGTCGACCGCTGGCTGACGGACCTGCTCCGCACCGCCTGCGGCACGCCGTACGGGCGTCCCGGGAGGGGGCCGGATCCCAAGGACGGCAGGAACGGCGACGAGCGCGGCGCCCCGGGCGGGGTCGCGCTCGTCGCGGTCGGGAGCCTGGGCCGCTCGGAGCTGGCCCCGGGCAGCGACCTCGACCTGGTCCTGCTGCACGACGGGCGCGACGACATCGCCCGTGTCGCCGACCGGATCTGGTATCCGGTCTGGGACTCCGGGGTCCGCCTCGACCACTCGGTCCGGACCGTGGAGGAGGCGGCCAAGGTCGCCCGGGAGGACCTCAAGGCGGTGCTCGGGCTGATCCAGGCCCGGCACGTGGCCGGGGACCCCGAGCTGACGCGCGCGGCGCGCGAGACCGTGCTCTCCGAGTGGCGGGCGGACTCCCGGCGCCGCCTGGGCGAGCTGCGCGAGGCCGCGGACCGGCGGACGGAGACCAGCGGGGAGCTCGCCTTCCTGCTCGAGCCCGACCTGCGCGACGCGCACGGCGGGCTCCGCGACGTCCAGGCGATGCAGGCCGTGGCCGCCGCCTGGGTCGCCTCGGCCCCGGGCCCCCGGGTCCGCGAGGCCTACGAGCTCCTGCTCGACGTCCGGCACGGCCTGCACCTGGTGACGGCGCGCGGCACCGACCGGCTCGTCCTGCAGGAGCAGGACGCGGTCGCCGGGATGCTGGGCCTGCTCGACGCCGAGGCGCTCATGCGCAGGCTCGCCGAGGCGGGCCGGACGATCGCGCACGCCTTCGACGGCACCTGGCGCACCGTGGACCGGCTGCTGTCGGGGCCCGCGCCGCGGGGGCGCCGGCCGCTCGCCGACGGCGTCGTCGAGCACGGCGGGGAGGTCGTGCTCGCCCGCGGGGCCGATCCGCGCAAGGACCCCGTGCTCGTGCTCCGCGCGGCCGCCGCCGCCGCCGAGGCGGGGCTGCCGCTCGCCCCGGCCACCGTGGCCGCGCTGGCCGCCCAGTCCCCGCCGCTCCCGGTGCCCTGGCCGGACGAGGCCCGCGACGCGCTGGTGGCGCTGCTCGGCGCCGGGCGCGCGGCCGTGCCGGTCTGGGAGGAGCTGGACCAAGCCGGGGTGCTGGTCCGGCTGCTGCCCGACTGGGAGCGGGTGCGGCACCGCCCGCAGCGCAACCCCGTGCACCGCTACACGGTCGACCGCCACCTGATCGAGACCGCGGCCGGGGCCGCCGCGTCCACCCGTGAGGTCTCCCGGCCGGACCTGCTGCTCATCTGCGCGCTCCTGCACGACATCGGCAAGGGCTATCCCGGCGACCACTCCGACACCGGCGCGGTCGTCGCCCGCGACATCGGCGCCCGGATGGGGCTGCCCCCGGCGGACGTGGAGATCCTGGAGAGGGTGGTCCGCCACCACCTGCTGCTGCCCGAGACCGCCACCCGGCGCGACCTGGACGACCCGGTGACGATCTCCCGGGTGGCCGAGGCGGTCGGCTCGCGCGAGGTGCTGGAGCTGCTCGCCGCCCTGGCCGCGGCCGACGGCAACGCCACCGGGCCCGCCGCGTGGAACGCCTGGAAGGCCTCACTGGTCACGGACCTGGTGCGGCGGGTGCGCTCGGTGCTGTCCGGGACCCCGCCGCGGCCCGCGCCCTCCCTCTCCGCCGGGCAGGCGGCCCTGGCCAGGCACGGCGGGGGGGCGGTCCGGGTCAACGGCGGGGCGGTCACCGTGGTCGCCCCCGACCGGTCGGGGCTGCTCTGGAGCGCGGCCGGGGTGCTCGCCGCGCACCGGATGGTGGTCCGCGCCGCCTCGGCGGCCTCGGCGGGGTCCACCGCCGTGATCGAGTTCTCGGTGGTCCCGGAGTACGGCTCGCCGCCCGACCCGGCGACGCTGGAGGCCGACCTGCGGCTCGTCCTGGCCGGCCGGCTCGACATCGAGGAGCGTCTGGCCCGCCGTACCCGCTCGCTGAGACCGGCCCGGGTGCCGGTCGCGCCGCCCCGGGTCACCCTCGTGGACGACGCGTCCACCACGGCGACCGTCGTGGAAGTACGCGCTCATGACCGTCCGGGGCTATTGTGGCGGATTGGTAGAGCATTTGGTGAGTGTGGTCTTGACGTGCGCGCTGCGCGTGTGGAGACTCTCGGCGCAGAGGCGGTGGACGTCTTCTACGTGGTTGACAGGGCTGGACGTCCTCTGACGGACCGGGCCCAGCGTGCGCAGGTACGGGATCAGGTCCTCAGCGCTCTGAGATAACCATCGGAAATCAGTCTTTCGTCGCATCCGTAACGATTAAGTCCGTTTTGTCGGATATGTCGCTTCTGTCCCGTGGGTCTATGGTCTGATGATGGCCACTTGTGTCGTGATGGTGAAGGGTAGCTAGAGCGGTGACGACGGGACCTACCGATAGCGAGACCGCATCGGTGCGCGACCGCGGCAAGCGGCCTGCCGCCCGATTCGGTTTGCGAAACTGGCGCGTGCGAACGCGTCTCACGGCGCTGATCCTGGTGCCGACCGCGGTGGGCGTGCTGCTCGCCGGAGCGCGCGTGGCCGCCTCCGTCGAGGGTGTCACCGTGCACCAGCGCACGGCGGCCGCGGCGGAATACTCCGGCCGGCTGCGCGACCTCGCGCAGGCCATCGGCCTGGAACGTGACCGAGGGGCCTGGGCGGCGTTCCAGCCTGCGAACAAGGGACTGGAGAGCAGTTTCACCACCCAGCGGAAGGTGGTCGACGATCTGCTGCTGGAGGTCCGGAGGGACCTGCGGGCGATCGACGACTCCTACGGCCCCCGAGCGGTCAAGGCCGCCCGTGACGCCGCGTACCAGCTCGACAGCCTCGGCAAGACCCGTGAGCTGCCCGGCACGGCCCGGGCCGAGCGCTACGTCTTCCTGATCAACCCGCTGCTCCAGCTGCACGAGGAGCTCACGCTGGTCAGCGACGACCCGGAGATCATCGGCAACACCCGGGGACTCAGCGCGCTGGCCTACGCCAAGGAGGAGGTCTCCCGGCAGCGGGCCCGCCTGCTGGCCGGGTACTACGCGCCCGCGCTGATCAACGCGCAGCAGGTCGAGGAGTTCATCGCCTCACGGTCGCGGCTGGAGGAGCGCAAGGCCGAGTTCGCCATCGAGTCGGGCGCCGAGAACGGCCAGCTCCTCAGCACCCAGCTGGTCGACGAGCGGGTGCACCGCGCCGAGCTGACGAAGTCCAAGGCGATCGCGCTGGCGGGCAGGCCGAACGCCTCCGGGCGCCTGCTGAGCGACCTGACCGAGGTCAAGCAGTGGTTCGGGGACAACACCGAGGTCCTCAACCGGATGAAGAAGGTCGAGACCAAGGTCGCCGGTGACGTGATCACCCGGGCCCGGGAGCTGGAGGACTCCGAGCAGCGCGCCGCGATCATCGCGGCCGGTCTGATCCTGACCCTGCTCCTGCTGGTCCTCGGCCTCACCGTCCTCATCGCGCGCTCGATGGTCCTGCCGCTGCGCCGCCTCCGGGTCGAGGCGCTGGACGTCGCGGGCAACCGGCTCCCCGACGTGGTGCGCAAGCTCCGGATCTCCGGAGAGACCCAGACCCCCGAGGTCGAGCCCATCTCGGTCGACAGCAGGGACGAGATCGGCGAGGTCGCCAAGGCCTTCGACGAGGTCCACCGCCAGGCCGTACGGCTCGCGGCGGAGGAGTCCGAGCTCCGGTCCAACATCAGCGCGATGTTCGTCAACCTCTCGCGGCGGACCCAGACCCTGGTGGAGCGGCAGATCTCGCTCATCGACGGTCTGGAGAAGGGCGAGCAGGACGGCGGCCGGCTGGGCGACCTGTTCAAGCTCGACCACCTGGCCACCCGCATGCGCCGCAACTCCGAGAACCTCCTGGTCCTCGCCGGCCACGAGCCGACCCGCAGGCGCAGCCAGCCGGCCAAGCTCGTCGACGTCGTCCGCGCCTCCCTGTCGGAGGTCGAGGACTACGAGCGGGTCCAGGTCAAGGTGCACCGTGCGATCTCGGTCGCCGGAAGCGCCGCCAACGACATCGTCCACCTGGTGGCCGAGCTGGTGGAGAACGCCATCCAGTTCTCCCCCCGGGCCAGCCAGGTCGTCGTCTCCAGCAGCATGATCGAGGGCGGCGGCGCGCTGCTCGCGGTCAGCGACGCGGGCATCGGCATGACCGCCGAGGAACTCGTCGAGACCAACCGGCGGCTGGCCGACCCGCCCGTCGTGGACGTGTCGGTGTCGCGGCGGATGGGCCTGTTCGTGGTCGGCCGCCTGGCCCTGCGCCACGGCATCCGCGTCCAGCTCCGCCCGCAGGAGACCGGTGGTCTCATCGCCATGGTCCTCTTCCCGCCGGAGCTCGTCGTCGAGGCGGCGAATCCGGTCCCGGCCGCTTCGTGGGGGTCGGAGTCGCTCACCTCGCAGAGCTCGTTCGGCCAGGCGTCGCTGGGCGCGAACCCGTTCAGCCAGGCGGCCCTGAGCCAGGGCTCGTTCGGCCAGGCGTCGATGGACCAGGGCCAGGCGCCCGCGGGCCAGAACCCCTTCGGCCAGATCCCCGGCCAGGGCGCGTACGGCCAGGCATCCATGGACCGGTCGGTGGACCGGGGCTCGTTCGGCCAGGCGTCGATGGACCAGCAGGCGGACCGGGGCCCGTTCGGCCAGGGCTCCGCGGACCAGGGCTCGTTCGGCCAGGGCTCCGCGGACCAGGGCTCGTTCGGCCGGCCTCCCGCGCCGCAGGCTCCGCCGTTCGGCTCCGCCGACCAGCCGCTCCCCGAGCGGCGGCCGGCGCAGGCGGCCCCCTTCGGCGCCCCGCCGCAGAGCACCGAGGCGCCCCTGCCGAAGCGCCAGGTCGGCGCGTCGAACGGCAACGGAGCCTCCGCGGGCGGCGGGGACGGCGCCGCGGGCGCGTTCTCGGCGTGGGGGCAGGCCTCCCATGACGACCCCGTCACCGCCTCGATGCCGGCGGTCGGGGTCTCCCCGCTCGAACCCGAGCAGGAGGAGTTCCTGCCGATCTTCGCCTCGGTCGAGTCGGCCTGGTTCCGCAGGGCCGACGGCCCCGTGGAGCCCGAGGACGCCGAGGGCGTCGAGGGCGTCGAGGACGCCGGGCGTCCGGACGGGGCGGAGCAGCACGTCGAGGCCGCCCCTCCCGCCGTGGAGCGCGTGCCCGAGGCCGCACCGGCTCCCGAACCGGTGTCCGCACCGGTCAGGGAGGCGGTTCCCGCATCGGTCCAGGGCCCGGCCGTCACCCCGCTCCGGCGGACGATCCCGGCCCGCCAGCCGGAGAACTGGCAGACTCCGGCGGACGCGGGTTGGCAGGCCGCCCAGGCGGCCAGCGACCCCAGCCTCGGCGGGATCACCGCCGCGGGCCTGCCCAAGCGGACCCCCAAGGCCAACCTGGTGCCGGGTGCCGCGGCCAGCGCACCGTCGACGCCGATGCCCCCGATCTCGCCAGAGCGGGTGCGGAACAGGTTGTCGAGCTTCCAGCAGGGCGTGCGGCGGGGCCGTGCGGAACTATATGAGGACACCGCCCAGAACGTGGCGGAAAAGGAGGAGGGCCAGTGACTACTCTGAGCCATGAGGCCCGCAGGTTCGACTGGCTGATCACCGAGTTCGTCCGGGGCACCCCAGGTGTCGCGCACGCGGTGGTCGTGTCGGCCGACGGTCTGCGGATCGCCAGCTCCGAGGGGTTCCCGGACGACCGGGCCGACCAGCTCGCCGCCGTGGCCGCCGGGCTGCTCAGCCTGACCGTGGGCGCGTCCCGCGTGTTCGAGGGCGGCGCGGTCACCCAGACGGTGGTCGAGATGGAGCGCGGGCTGCTGCTGGTCATGGCGATCAGCGACGGTTCCGTGCTCGCCGTGCTGGCCTCGCCCGAGTGCGACATGGGTCTGGTGGCCTACCAGATGACCCTGCTCGTCGACCGGGCCGGCCAGGTCCTCACGCCGGCGATCCGGGCCGAGCTGCAGTCCTCGCGGGGGCGCTGATGACCGGGTCGGCACACACTCGGCGAGCCGGGAGCGCGCGGACCGCCCGTCCGTCCGCCCCGGCGTCCGCACCTGGAGAGGGCCGTGCTGGGCGTTGACGGAACCGGGGACGAGGAGCCCCTGTTCCGTCCGTACGCGGTGACCGGCGGTCGCGCCGAGCCGCGCTATCACATGGCGATGGAGACCCTGGTCTCCTCCTCCCCCATCATGGACGAGGAGCTGGCCCTGCTCACCCCCGAGCAGGACGCCATCATGAGGCTCTGCCGCTCGTTCCGGTCGGTCGCCGAGATCTCGGCGCTGCTCCGGGTCCCGCTCGGCGTGGCCCGCGTACTGGTGGCGGACATGGCGGACGAAGGTCTCGTCCGCCTCCACCAGCCACGTCTCGACCAGGGACAACCGGATCTCAACATGCTCGAAAGGGTGCTCAGTGGACTTCGCAGGCTCTAACCGCGGCGGCCTGACATCGACGAAGATCGTCGTAGCGGGCGGGTTCGGCGTCGGCAAGACCACGTTCGTGGGCGCCGTCTCGGAGATCCTCCCGCTGACCACGGAAGCGGTCATGACGGAGGCGAGCGCGGGCGTCGACGACCTGGGTCTCACGCCGACCAAGTCGACCACCACGGTCGCCATGGACTTCGGCCGCCTGTCCCTGGACCAGGACCTGATCCTGTACCTGTTCGGCACGCCCGGGCAGCACCGGTTCTGGTTCATGTGGGACGACCTGGTCCGCGGCGCCATCGGCGCGGTGGTCCTGATCGACACCCGCCGTCTGGCCGACGGCTTCCCGGCGATCGACTACTTCGAGGAGGCCAAGCTCCCCTTCGTGGTCGGCATCAACGGCTGGGAGGGGCAGTTCCCGCACTCGGAGGACGAGGTGCGCGAGGCCCTGGCGCTCGCCCCGCACGTCCCCATCGTGCGCACCGACGCCCGCTCCCGCGACTCGGTGAAGAGCACGCTCATCACGCTGGTCGAGCACGTCCTGCGGGTGCGCGCCGCCTACGGCATGTCGGTCTGACGGTCTCAAGGCCCCGGCCGGTACGGCTCCCGCGGGAGCCGTACCGGCTTTCGGGCGTCTCCGGGCGCCGGGGGCTCAGCCGCCGTGGCGGTGGAACCCCACGGGCTCGGGCGGCAGCGGGGTGGCGCCGGTGATCAGGTCGGCGGCCTTCTCGGCGAGCATCATCACCGGGGCGTAGATGTTGCCGTTGGTGATGTACGGCATGGCCGAGGCGTCCACCACGCGCAGGCCCTCCACCCCGTGGACCCGCATCGTCGCCGGGTCCACCACGGACATCTCGTCGGTGCCCATCCGGCAGGTGCACGAGGGGTGCAGGGCGGTCTCGCCGTCGCGGGCGACCCAGTCGAGGACCTGCTCGTCGCTCTGCACGGCCGGTCCGGGGGAGATCTCGCCCCCGTCGAAGGGGGCGAAGGCCGGCTGGGAGAGGATCTCCCGGGCCTTGCGGACCGCCTCGACCCACTCGCGGCGGTCGGCGGCGGTGGACAGGTAGTTGAACCGGAGGGCGGGCTTGACGCGGGGGTCGGCGGACCTGATCCGCACGCTGCCGCGCGCGTCGGAGTACATCGGGCCGACGTGGACCTGGTAGCCGTGGCCGGTCGCCGGGGCCGAGCCGTCGTAGCGGATCGCGATCGGCAGGAAGTGGAACATCAGGTTCGGGTAGGCGACGTCGTCGTTGGAGCGGATGAACCCGCCGGCCTCGAAATGGTTGCTCGCGCCCGGTCCCGAGCGGCGCAGCAGCCAGTCCGCGCCGATGAGCGGCCGCCGCCACCAGGCCAGGGCCGGAGCCATGGAGACGGGCCGGACGCAGGCGTGCTGGATGTAGACCTCCAGGTGGTCCTGGAGGTTCTCGCCCACGCCCGGCAGGTGGTGCACGACCTCGATGCCCAGCCCCTTCAGCAGTCCGGCGTCGCCCACGCCGGACAGCTGGAGCAGCTGCGGGGAGTTGACCGCCCCGCCGCACAGGATCACCTCGCCCGCGCGGACCCGCTTGCCGTCGAACTCCACGCCGACCGCCCGGCGGCCCCGGAAGACGACCTTCGAGACGTGGGCGCGGGTCCGCACGGTGAGGTTGGGGCGGTCCAGCACCGGGTGCAGGTAGGCGCGGGCGGCGCTCAGCCGGCGGCCGCGGTGCAGGTTGCGGTCGAAGGCGGCGAAGCCCTCCTGGCGGTGGCCGTTCACGTCGTCGGTGAGCGGGTGGCCCGCCTGCCGTACCGCCTCGAAGAACGCGTCGTACAGCGGGCCCTGCGCCGGGCCGCGCTCCAGGACGAGCGGGCCGTCGTGCCCGCGGAACGGGGTCCCGGGGTCGGCCAGGCAGTTCTCCATGCGCTTGAAGTACGGCAGGCAGTGGGCGTAGTCCCAGTCCTCCATCCCGGGGTCGGCCGCCCACCGCTCGTAGTCCAGCGGGTTGCCGCGCTGGAAGATCATGCCGTTGATGCTGCTGGAGCCGCCGAGGACCTTGCCGCGGGCGTGGTGGACGCGGCGGCCGTGCATGTGCGGTTCGGGTTCGGACTCGTAGCGCCAGTCGTAGAAGCGGCTGCCGATGGGGAACATCAGCGCGGCCGGCATGTGGATGAACACGTCCCACCGGTGGTCGGGACGGCCCGCCTCCAGGACCAGCACGCGCACCGACGGGTCGGCGCTCAGCCGGTTCGCCAGGGCGGAGCCGGCCGAGCCGCCGCCGACGATGACGTAGTCGTAGCTCACCGCGGCATCCAGTCCTTCCAGACGATCCTGTTGGCGTCGACCCAGGCGCGGGCCGCCTCCTCGGCGGACATGCCGCCCTCGGTCATGTCCCGGGCCACGGCGTTCTGGTGCGCGTTGGTCCAGGAGAAGTTCCGGACCAGCTCGTAGGCCCTGCCGCCGGTGTCGGCGAACCGCCTGCTGACGATTTTGTCGAGCAGATAGGGCGGATAGTCGCAGGCGACCTTTTCGGCGTCGGCGTCGCAGCCGATCGCATAGGGGGGGAGATCGACCTTGACCAGTTTCACCTGGGTGAACAGCCACTGCGGTTCGTAGAAGTACATCAGCAGCGGTTCGCGCCGCTCGGTCGCGCGGCGGGCGGCCTTTATCAGGGCGTCCTCGCTGCCCGAGTAGACGACCTTGTAGTCGAGCCCGAGATTGCGCACCAGGGCCTCGTCGTTGGTGACGTAGGACGGGTCCCCGTCGAGGATCTGCCCCAGGTTCCCCGTTTTCGCGGTCCGGAAGAGCGGCGCGTACTTGTTGAGATTCCGCCAGTCCGTGATGTCGGGGTGTTCCTCGGCCATCCACTGCGGGACGTACCAGCCGATGATGCCCTTGTTGCCGTTCCGGCCGGCGGAGACCGCGACCTTCTTCTCCTCGATGTAGGTCTTCTTCTCCGCCTCCCGGCCCCAGTTCTCGACGATGACGTCGACCGTGCCCTTCTCGAAGGCCTCCCACGACTGCGCCTCGGTCAGCTCCACCTCCTGAACCTCGTAGCCGAGCTCGCGCTTGAGCAGCAGCGCCAGGACCGCGGCGCTGGCCCGGTAGCCGGCCCAGTCGTTGATCGCGATCCGTACGGTGCCGCCGGTCCGCTCCGGGGCGGGCTCCTGCGCGCTGCACGAGGTGAGCAGGAGCAGCACCGCGAGCCCGGCGGCGGGAACCCTGCTCCGTCGCCCGCCCGGCGGGACGTTCCTGCGTCTCATGTCGAACCTCATGTCGACCTCCGCGACTCGGGCCCGGCGGGGCGGCGGGACCGCTCCGCCGGGCCGGACCCGCCTACTGCGGGATCCAGGCGGCCCAGACCGACGGGTTGGCCTCGACCCACTTCTTCGCCGCCTCCTCGGCGGACATGCCGTTGCCGATGATGTCGTTGGCGACGGCGTTCTGGTGCTCGTTGGTCCAGGAGAAGTTCTTGACCAGCTCATAGGCCCTGCCGCCGGTGTCGGCGAACCTCTTGCTCACGATCTTGTCGAGGTCCAGCTCGGCGTAGTCGCAGGCGACCTTCTTGGGGTCGGCGTCGCAGCCCTCGGTGTACGGGGGCAGGTTCACCCGGGCCAGCTCGACCTTGCTGAACAGCCAGTGCGGGTCCCAGAAGTAGAACAGCAGCGGCTTCTTCTGCCGCTGCGCCTGGGTGGCGGACTCGATCAGCGCCGCCTCGCTGCCGCCGACGACCACCTTGTAGTCCAGCTTGAGGTTCTTGATGATCGCCTCCTCGTTGCTCACGTAGGAGGGGTCGCCGAAGAGCAGCTGGCCCTTGCCGCCCGACTCCGGGGTCTTGAACAGGCGGGCGTACTTGTTCAGGTTCCTGTAGTCGGTGATGCCGGGGTACTCGTCGGCCATCCACTTGGGGATGTACCAGCCGATGACGCCCTTGTTGCCGGTGGAGCCCGCCTCGACGGCGACCTTCTTCTCCTCGATGAAGGTCTTCTTCAGGTCCTCGTGGCCCCAGTTCTCCACGATGACGTCGACGTCGCCGGTCTCGAAGCCCTCCCAGGAGACCTGCTCGGCGAGCTCCTTCTTCTCGACCGTGTAGCCGAGCTCCTTCTCCAGCAGGTGGGCGATGACCGCGGCGCTGGCCTCGTAGCCCGCCCACGGGTTGACGGCGATCCTCACGGTGCCGCCCGCGGCGGGCGCCGACGATCCCGCCGCGCCCGCGGACGGCTGCGCCGGACCGGCGCCGGTCTCCACGGTGGCCCCGCCGCAACCCGCCGCGGCGAGCCCGAGTGCGAGCACACCGGCGAGCAGCCGGATCCTGGTTCCGATCCTCATGCGATCCTCTTCTTCTTCCAGGTTCTCTTCAGGTGGACGTGCGGGTGAGCGGGCGCCGGCCGGCGCCCTGGGTGATCCGGTCGAGCGCGATCCCGAGCAGCACCGTGGCCACCCCGGCGGCGAAGCCCATGCCGAAGTCGGAGCGCTGGGAGAACCCGGAGACGACGTCGTAGCCGAGCCCGCCCGCGCCGACCAGCCCGCCGACCACGACCATGGCGAGCGTCATGACGATGCCCTGGTTGGCGGCGAGCAGGAGGGCGGGCCGGGCCATCGGGAGCCGCACCTTCCACAGCAGCTGCCGCCCGGTGGAACCGCAGGACAGCGCGGCCTCGACCGCGGCCGGAGCCACGTTGCGGACGCCCTCCTCGACCAGGCGGGCGACCGCGGGCACCGCGTAGACCACCGAGGCGGAGATCGCGGTGAACCGGGTCGCGCCGAACAGCGCCAGCGCGGGCAGCAGGTAGACGAAGGCGGGCAGGGTCTGCGCGGCGTCGAGCAGCGGCCGCTGCACGGCGGCGAACCGGGACGAGCGGGCCGCCGCCACGCCGAGCACCAGGCCGGCGAGCAGGGTCAGCGCCACTGCCACCAGCACGGTGGTGAGCGTCTCCATGGTGTGCTGCCAGAGCCCCAGCAGGGCCGTGGCGAGCAGGCAGCCCGTGGCGACGGCCGCGGGCCGGGGTCCGCCGGTGCGCCAGCCGATCGCGAGCGCGACCGCCGCGACCAGCCACCAGGGCGCCTCGGTGAGCACGGTCTGCAGCGGGTTGAGCAGCCCCTCGGTGACGGCGCCCCCGACCGCCTGGGTCAGGTCGTACCAGGAGGTCTTCGCCCGGTCCACGGCCTCGTTCACCGGGCCGGCGAAGTCGAGCGCCCACGCGCCGGGGAACTCCGCGGGCAGCACGCGGCCCAGCAGGATCCCGGTGACCGCCAGCGCGCCCGCGGCCGCCCGCCGCACCCGGGCGCGGCGGGCGGCCGCCCCGGGTTCCAGGGCGTCCTCGTACGGCGGGCGCGCCGCGGCCATGACCACCCGGTCGAGCACGACCGCCATGGCGACGATGGCCAGGCCCGCCGGGAGCATCAGGCCCACGTCCGCCCGCGACAGGCCCCGGATGACGTCCGAGCCGAGCCCCGGGGCGGCGATCAGCGCCGCGATCACCACCATGGACAGCGCCATCATGATGGTCTGGCCGGCCGCCAGGCCGATGGTGCCGCGGGCCAGCGGGAGGCGGACCCCGCGCAGGGTCTGCGCGCGCGTCGCGCCCAGCGACTCCGAGGCCTCCACCGCGGCGGGGGAGACCTGCTCGACCGCGAGCGCGGTGATCCGGATCGCCGGGGGGATCGCGTAGACCATCGTGGCGACGGTGGCGGCGGCCGGGCCGATCTGGAAGAGCAGCACCATCGGCGCGAGGTAGGCGAACGTCGGCATGATCTGCATGACGTCGAGGAGGGGGGTGAGCAGGCGGCGCAGCCGCGGCGACAGGCCCGCCCAGACCCCCAGGGGCAGGCCGACCGCCAGGGAGAGCAGGACGGCCGCGAGCACGAGCGCGAGCGTGTCGACGCTCGCCTGCCACACCCCCAGCACCCCGAACGCACCGAACCCGGCCACGGCGAGCAGCCCGGTGCGCGCGCCGCCCGCGAGCCAGCCGAGCGCGCCCGCGCACCCGGTCAGACCGGTCCAGCCCAGGCCGTGCAGGACCAGGTGGAGCAGGTCGTGGACGCCGCCGACGCCGAGCCGTACGTAGTTGACGAGGAACAGGAAGAGCGGGCTCCGGTTGCGCTCGGCGTCCGCCCAGGCCCGCAGGTCGGCGACGATCCGGAACGGGGCGGCGTCGTCGTCGTGGGGGAGGGTCGCGGTGCCCTGGAAGGCGGCGTAGGCGGCGTAGGCGGCGACCGCCAGGACCGCCGCGGCGAGCGCCGGCGTCCAGCGGGGCAACCGTACGGCGCCGCGGCGGGCGGCGGGCGGGGCCGCGGACGCGGTCCGGCCCGAGGGCGGCCCTGTCGGCGGCCCGGCCGGCTCGGCCGCCCCGACCGTCCCGGAGCTCACGAGGCGGCTCCGGACAGGCCCGCCAGGGCGGACAGGACGTCGCGCCGGTCGACCACGCCGATCGGCCGGCCGTCCTGGACGACGCGGACCGGCAGGTCGGAGTGGAGTACGGCGGGCACCGCGTCGCGGATGACCGTCCCGGCGGGGAGCGCGGTCTCGCCGGGCCGCTCGCCGTCGGCGGGGTCGCGGCAGATCCAGCGGAGCGACAGGACGTCGCCGCGGGGGACGTCCCTGACGAAGTCGGCCACGTACTCGTCGGCGGGGGAGCCGACCAGTTCCTCGGCGGTGCCGGTCTGGACGATCGCGCCCGCGCGCATGACGGCGATGCGCTCGCCCAGTTTGAGGGCCTCGGACAGGTCGTGGGTGATGAACAGCATGGTGGTGCCGACCTCGCGGTGCAGGCGGACGACCTCGGCCTGCATGTCGCGGCGGATCAGCGGGTCGAGCGCGCTGAACGGTTCGTCGAGGAGCAGCACCTGCGGGCCGGTGGCCAGGGCGCGGGCCAGGCCGACCCGCTGCTGCATGCCGCCGGAGAGCCGGTCGGGCAGGGTCTCGGCGAAGCCGTCCAGGCCGACCAGGGTGAGCATCTCCCGCGCCCGCTCGTGCCTTCTCGCGCGGGGGACGCCCTGGATCTCCAGGCCGTAGGCGACGTTGTCGAGGACGCTGCGGTGCGGCAGGAGGCCGAAGTGCTGGAAGACCATGCTGACCCGGTGCCGGCGCAGGTCCCGGAGCCGGGCGGGGGAGGCGGCGCGCACGTCCTCGCCGGCGATGGAGATCTCCCCGGCGGTCGGCTCGACCAGCCGGGTGAGGCAGCGGACCAGGGTGGACTTGCCGCTGCCCGACAGGCCCATCACGACGAACACCTCGCCGGGCCGCACCGTGAAGCCGACGTCCCGGACGGCGGCGACGCAGCCGGTCCTCTCCCGGAGCGCCGCGGGGTCCAGCCCGGCGTCGGGACCGCCGAGGACGCGGTCCGCCCGGGGGCCGAAGATCTTCCACAGGCCACGAACCTCGATCGCGGCGCCGTCGGGTGAGGCCACTTTCTCCTCCAAAGCTCACCGCTCCGATGCGGATGAGGCTAGGGGCGCAAGGGGTCACGATATGGCGGAAATGTCAGGAATAACAATGCCGTGATCTTCTGGAGACGCTCGTGCTTCTGATGCGTTATCCCGGACTCCATGTTTTGGAACGATACAAACAACCATATCGGTATGACAAATACTTAATGCAGATATCGGAGGGTCCGAATTGGGGTGCCGGATTGAAATTGGAGCTCCAGGTTCTCGCCTCTCTTGTCTCATGAGTGAGCATTTGTGTGGCTATGGTCGGTGGTCTTGACTGGTTGAGATGTGCTCGAATAGCCGGGAACCATGGCGGATTCGGCCAGCGCGTTCGTCCACCGAGAGGGCAGCGGTCGGTGAGTACACAGAAGACCCGGGACGGCGGATTCCGTCTGCGCAACTGGCGGGTGCGTTCCAGGCTGATCGCGCTCATCCTGGTGCCGACCGCCGCCGCCGTGCTGCTGGGAGGCGTGCAGGTCTTCGGCTCCGTGCGCGCCGCGGCCGAATACCAGCGCGTCAACGACCTGGCCCGGCTCTCCGACCACATCGGCGCGCTCACCCACGAACTGGCCGGCGAACGCGACCGCACCGCCTGGTTCATCGCCCTCGGCCGGCCGGAACGCGGCGAGCAGGACGTGCGCGACCGGACGAACGCCGTGGACCGCGCGGCCGTGCGGGTGCGCGAGAGCGGCGCGCTGCTGCGGGACGCGATCGGCGGCCGCACCGGGGACGAGATCGAGGCCGCGCTGGCCCGCCTGGACGACCTGGCGCAGCTGCGGCGGCAGGCGCTGGAGGAGACGCTGCTGCCCGACGCCGCGATCGACGCCTACAGCCTGGTCATCGCCGACCTGCTCTCCCTCCACGACGAGCTGGGCAAGGGCAGCTCCGACGACCTGCTGTTCGGCCGGTCCCTCACCCTGGACGCGCTCGCCCGGGCCAAGGAGAGCCTCTCGCTCCAGCGGGGCCTGCTCTCGGTGGTCCTGGTCGCCGGACGCTTCGAACAGGAGCAGATGGAGCGGTTCCTCGGCGCGCTGGCCTCCGAGCAGAGCGAGCGCCGGGCGTTCGCCGCCGAGGCCGGAGTCGCCGAACGGCGCTTCTTCGACGAGGCGGTCAACGGCGGCGCCGACCGGGCCGAGTTCCTGCGGGAGCTGGTCCTGCTCCGCGCCGCCTCCGGAGCCCCGCTCCGGGGCCTGGACCTGGCCGAGAAGGACGACGCCGGGCAGTGGTACGAGGCGGTGTCGGCGACGATCGACCGCATGCGCGCCGTCGAGGAGCGGCACGCCCGGCAGATCGTCGCCCGCAGCGGGGAGCTCGGCGACGCCGAGCGGAACCGGGCCCTGCTGGCCGCCGGATCGGTCGCCGGGCTGCTGCTGGCCGTACTGCTGATCACCAGCGGGGTGGCGCGCTCACTGGTCCGGCCGCTGCGGCGGCTCCGCCGGGAGGCCCTGGAGGTCGCCGGTGAACGGCTGCCGCAGTACGTCCAGCGGGTGCGGGAGTCGCGCGACGGCGAGATCGGCGGACCCGGCGACATCGCAGCCGAGGTGCCCCCGATCGGGGTCCTGTCCCGCGACGAGATCGGCGAGGTGGCCCGGGCCTTCGACGAGGTCCACCGGGAGGCCGTACGGCTGGCGGGCGACGAGGCGAGGCTGCGCCACACGGTCAACGCGATGTTCGTCAACCTCTCCCGGCGGAGTCAGACACTGGTGGAGCGCCAGCTCACCCTGGTGGAGCGGCTGGAGCGCGGCGAACGCGACGACCGCCGCCTGGCCGACCTGTTCAAGCTCGACCACCTGGCCACCCGCATGCGCCGCAACAGCGAGAACCTGCTCGTCCTCGCCGGGCAGGAGGTGGCGCGCCGCTGGCGCAACCCGGTCGAGGTCATGGACGTCGTCCGCGCCGCGCTCTCGGAGGTGGAGGACTACGACCGGGTGGTCACCCGCGTCCAGTCGGAGGTGGCCGTCGCCGGGCCCGCGGTGAGCGACGTGGTGCACCTGCTCGCCGAACTGGTGGAGAACGCCCTGTCGTTCTCTCCCGGCGAGACCGAGGTCGTCGTCTCCAGCAGCCGCATCGACGGCGGCGGCGTGATGGTCTCGGTGACCGACCAGGGCATCGGCATGACCGCGGAGGAGCTCGCCGAGGTCAACCGGCGCCTGGCCGACCCGCAGCCGGCCGACGCCTCGGTGGCCCGCCGCATGGGCCTGTTCGTGGTCGGCCGCCTGGCCCTCAAGCACGGCATCCGGGTCCGGCTCCGGCCCCAGGAGTCCGGACTGACCGTCATGGTGCTCCTCCCGGAGGACCTCCTCGCCCCCCTGCCCGGCGCGTCCCCCGCCGCACCCGCCCAGGCGTCCCCGTTCGACCTGGCGAGCCGCTCCTTCCCGTCCTTCCCCGCCGCGGGACCGGACCAGGGGCCGGACCGGGGACCGGCCCGCCCCCGGACGCCCGCCACCCTGTCGGCGCCCCTGCCGGCGGGGGTGACCCCCGTGCCGCCGCAGACCTGGCGGTCCGGACCGGACGCGTGGAGGCCGCCCGCCCGCACCGGTCCTCCCGGATCGCCCGGTGAGTTCGGCGGGTCCCCGCCGCCGTCCCGCACCGGCTCCTCCGGCGGGTTCCCCTCTTCTTCCGGCGAGTTCCTCCCGCCGTCCCGCCCCGGTCCTCCCGGCGGGTTCCCCCCGCCGTCCCCGGGACCGCTCGACCCCCTCGGCGCTTCGAGCCCGGGGGCCGGGGACGGGCCGCTGCCGGGGACGGGCACCTCGCCTCTGGACGCCGGGGACGAGTACCTGCCGATCTTCGCCTCGGTCGAGTCCGGCTGGTTCCGCACGGGCACCCTCGAACCCCTGCGCAAGCCCGGACCCGTGAACGGGGAGCCCGCCTCCGCCGGAGAACCCGGTGAAGAGGCGCCCTCCGCCGCGCCCGAGCAGGACTGGTCGTCCCCGGCGGACAGCGGCTGGCAGGCGGCGCGGGCCGTGAGCGAACCCGCGCACGGCGGCCTGACCACCTCGGGGCTGCCCAAACGGACACCCAAGGCCAACCTGGTCCCCGGCTCCGTGCCCGCCTCCCCGGCCCAGGCCCCGGCGGGCCTGCGTCCCCAGGGTCCGCCGGGTTCCTCCGGGACCCCACCGCAGCCGCCCGCCCGGCCGCCGCGGCCGGTGGCGCCCCTGTCCGCCGAGCGGGTGCGCGACCGGATGGCGAGCTTCCAGGAGGGCGTGCGCCGGGCCCGCAACGAACTCCCGAACCGGGAGAGCTGAGCCATGACCGATCCCTACTGGAACGACCCCCGAGGCCCCGGCTACGGGCCCCCGTCCGGTCCGGGGTACGGCGGAGGCGGAGAGTACGGCCGGCCCCCGTCCGGTCCGGGGTACGGCGAGGAGCACGGCGGAGGATACGACCCGGACTCCGGCGCGGGGTACGGCCCGCCGCAGGAGGAAGAGGAGAGCTCGCTGGTGCGCATGTACGCCGTCACCGGCGGCCGGACCGCTCCCCGCACCCGGCTCGCGATGGAGGCGCTGGTCTCCTCGGCGACCTCCGGCCGGCTGGGGCTCTCCTTCACCCGGGAGTACCGCGCGATCAGCGAGCTGTGCCGCCAGGTCCGCTCGGTCGCGGAGATCTCCGCGCTCCTGGGCATCCCCCTGGGCGTCGCCCGGGTGCTCATCGCCGACATGGAGTCCGAAGGACTGGTCCGGGTCTACCACCCCCAGGTCCAGGAGAGCGGCCCCGGCCGAGACCTCCTCGAACGCGTCCTCGGCGGCCTCCGCCGACTCTGACCTTTGCGGTTTGTCCGGGTCCCTTGCTTCGTGCGGTGGTTGGTGTCGGTGCGCACTGCGGCGGGCCGGTGGTCCTGCCGGCCGTCGCAGTTGCTGTCCGGTGGTTTCGGCCTCCGGCCGGGGCGGGCGCGCGGGGTTGCGGTGCTTTATACGCCGGCAGGACCACCGGCCCGCCTCCGTACCCTTCTGCGCCGCCGTACCCATGCGGGCCGTAGCGTCTTGCTCTCCGGCCGCCCAGTGCTCCGTCTGCGGCTGAAGCGATCGGTACGGAAGCGTTCAGGGCGGATCGCCGTAGCTGAAGCCACCCTGTCGGAAAGGAGCGCAGGGCCGGGCGCCGCAGGGTGTGATCCGGGCGAGCAGCGGACTGGCAGAGGCCACTGTTTCGGCTTCGTTCTCTTGATATTGATGTGAGCGAATCGAAGGATTGCGGAGTGGCTGTCCGTGGCCGTCTCTTGCCGTTCATGACTGAACGCGCTTGCCTGATCACTTCTGGTGAGACACACTGAGGGAAGCCGCGCCCCTGGGAGTGCGGAAGTGAGGCCGGGACTACCGAGGGAAATCGGGTGCCCGGCCTTCGCGTTATCACGCGCCGTCGGTCCAGAAGAGCTGGAGCCTGGCGATGGCGGCTTCCCTGGTCATCCGCGCGATCTCGGTCTCGGCCAGGCCGACCTTGGTGATGAGCAGGTGGACGAGGTCGGCGGGAAGCGTCTCGGCGGGAACGGCCGGAACCCCCCGATCCGGTCTGCCGCCTTCCTTCACGCACTTCCAGAACTCCTCCTCGGTGACGGCGAGCTGGTCGAGGAGGACGTGGCGCCAGAGGCTGCGGCCGTACGAGGTGCGGTCGGGGGGATGGGAGATCCTGGTGCGCAGGATGCGGCCGTCGGGAAGGCGCAGCTCGTAGGTGACGTGGTGGGTGCCCGAGCGACCCCGGGCGTCCCTGACCGGAGTCCATCCCTCCACCAGGCAGAACCGCTCGTGCTCCGCTCTGGTCGCCTGGGGCCAGGTCATGCGGCCTGTCCGGTGAGCCAGTGGCGGAGCTCCTCGTCGTCGCTGAGGGCGATCAGCTGGACCAGGCCCCAGTTCTCCCGGTGGTTGGGGGCGTTGAGCAGATGATCCTGCCAGTCCTCGGCGTATTCGCGGAGGGCGTCGACCATCTCGCCGATCGCCTCTTCGAAGGTGGACCCGTCCGCGGCGACCGGGAGGCCGGGGATGAACACCGACCAGCCGCCGTCCTCGGCGACCACTTCGGCGCGTGAGGGGGTGACGGCGGACAGGAAGTGCTTCAGTCGTTCCGCGTCCACCACGACCGCCCGGCTCCCTTCGCGCCGGACGGTGGCGGTCCGGCCGAGTGCCGCCGCATCCAGGAGGTCTTTCAGATGCGCTCGTGCTTCGGTGTAGCTGTCGTAGTGGAGTGAGGTCATGCCGCCTTCTTCCGGGAACCGTCGGCCGTTTCCTCCGGCAGATGAGTACGTGACGTACTCAGAGTACGTCACGTACTCGACGCGGGGGGACTCTCGATGCCGTCCGGCGATCCGGAAACCGGTCGTCGAGGTGGTTCCTCGCGGCGCTCGGCCCTGAGCTCTCTCAGGGGAGCCACCAGTGGGCGGCGACGAGTTCGCAGACGAGGGTCTCGGTCAGCAGGGCCACGTCCGGGTCGTCGTCGTGGCGGTAGCGGAGGCAGGCGGCGGCGCCGGGGACGTCGCCGCCGACGGCCAGGACGGTGGAACCGCGCTGCCGGATCCAGTCCATGGCCTGCCCGTCGTAGCGGGAGCCGGGGAACAGCACGGCCCGGTAGTCGAGGGTCTTGGTGAGGTAGACGTCGACGTGCGCCCAGTCGCCGGTCTCGCAGGCGTCGGCGGCCCGGCGGGGGCCCTCGCGGAACATCAGGGCGGACTGCTCGGCGGACGACAGCCGCTCGGCCGGGGCGATCGTGTAGACGCCGGCCGGGCCGTCCAGCAGGGCCATGGCGGGCTCCAGCCATTCGCCGCGCCGGTCCAGCAGGTCGGCCGTGGCCTCCGCGCTCCGGCGCAGCAGCGCGGGTACGTCCGGGCCCGCGCCGGTGAGGCGGTGGTTCAGGGCCAGCAGCAGGGCGAGCGTGTGCTGGAAGGTGCGGCAGGCGACGCCGCCCCGCTCCTCGCCCGCGAGCATCGGCACGACCAGGTCGGCGCCCTCGGCGATCGGCGAGTCCGGCCGCTCGGTCACCGCGGCCACGAAGGACCGGCCCCGGTGCCGGGCGACCGCGTCCAGGGTCTCACGGCTGCCGCCGGTGGCGGAGACGGCCACGACCAGGGTCTTCGGGTCGGCCGGGTAGGAGAGCGAGGCCGAAGCGTACTCGGCGGCGGCGTCGATCCCGGCGGTGCGCAGGCGGAGCGCGGCCACCCCGGCGGCGTACCGGGAGCTGCCCATGCCGAGGAGGAGGACGCGCCGGATCCCCTCCGGCAGGAGCGCCCCGAACGGGTCGCCGGCCTCCAGGGCGTCGGCCAGGCCGGCCAGGGCGGCGGGCTTGGCCTCCAGGTCGGCGAGGTACAGCTCGGGGTTCACGTCGTCTCCTCGGTCAGGTCGAGTCAGGTCGGGGCGGTCGGGGCGGTCGGGGCGGTCGGGTCGGGACGCGGACGGACGGCGCCGGGCCCGGGTGTCGGCGCGCGTCGTCGTCCGGGATCGCCGGCGGGTCGGGTCTGTGCCGGCCGCGCGGCGGCGGGGGTCAGCCGTACCAGGAGCGCAGGACGCCCATGGGGGCGTAGCGCCAGCGGGGCAGGTGGCGGGCGGCGTAGACGAGCTCGCGGCACTCCTGTTCGAGGGCGAACGCGCTCAGCAGCCCGTCGTGGAGCAGGTGGGCGTGCCCGCGTTCGCGCAGCCGCCCGGTGTAGGCGTCCCGCAGGGAGAGGGTCGCCCGCGCGGCCCACCGCGCGGTCGCGGCGGGGTCGGCGCCCCGGCGCCGGATCGCGATCTGCCCGGCGTGCTCCAGGCTGGTGGACAGCTGGGCGAGGTCGCGGGCGGCCGGCTGGTAGGGGTCGGCGTCGGAGACCGTCGGGTTGCCGTCGAAGTCGACCACGGCGTAACCGCCGGACCAGCGGAGGACCTGGCCGACGTGCAGGTCGCCGTGGATGCGGATCAGCGGGGTCGCGTCGTGACCGGTCAGGACGCGGAACCTCTCCGCCATGAGGCCCGCGCGGGCGGCCAGCCACTCGCCGTCCTCGCCGCCGGTCAGCTCCAGCGCCTCGCGGAGCGCCGCCTCGGCACGGGCGGCCCACGGGCCCGGCGGGCGTGCGTCCGGTCCCGGGTCGCCGGGCCGATCGGGACTTCCGCTCCCCGGGCTGTGGGCGAACGGCCGTTCACGCCCGTCGGGCGGGAGCCGTACCGGGTCGGGGAAGGTCTCCGAGGGGGCGGCCAGCGCGACGTGCAGGTCGGCGGCGAGCACGCCCAGGTCGGCGGTGAAGTCCGTACGGCCCGCGGCGGCCTCGTCCACGCACCACTCCCAGCCGTCCCGGGCGTCCGGCAGGTAGGCCGTCACCAGGGCGAGGAGCTCGCCGCCGCGGGTGAGCGCCGCGTAGGGCTCGGCCGTGGCGGTGAAGCCGACCTCCGACAGGTGGGCGAACATCTCGGGGGCGGGCTGGGGGAGCGGGGCGGGAGGTGTGAGCCATTTCACTACGGCGGTCTCGCCGACGACCACCGAGTGGTTGGTCTGGTCGACGTCGAAGCCGCGTTCAGCCGCTCCGGCGGGCAGGGCGGGCAGCGGGTGGAAGCGGATGACGTCGTACGGTGCGGGAACGTGCCACGCCAGGGCGGACAGCAGCTCGGCGGTCCGGCCGTCGCCCGCGCGGGGGGCGCTGTCGAGGCGTTCCCATATTGAAGGTCCGTTCAGCAAACAGATCAAGCTTCCACGTGGTGATGTCACGATCAGTGTTGCTCAAGTTGATGTTGCCTGCAACACTCCTGCTTTGGTCTGTCACGTCCGAAACGACCGAACCACCCTCATACATCTGAATTATGAAGGAGTAGCGGCTGTGTCCCGTTCCCGGTACACCCGTCGTCTTCCGGCCGCCGCAGTGGCCGCCGGTCTCGCGCTCGCACTCTCGGCGTGCGGCGGGGAGGCCGCCGACACCGCCGCGTCCCCCGCGTCCGGCGCAGCCGTCGACCAGCTCGACCCCAACGCCGACCTGTCGAAGCAGAGCCTCACGGTGACCGTCTGGGACGGTTACACGCCCAAGGAACTGCCCCAGGAGATCAAGAGCAAACTCAAGTTCGACCTGAAGGTCACGCTGCACGACACCAACGAGGTCGCGATGGCGAAGCTCACCTCGGGCGCCGACACCGGCATCGACGTGGCCTTCGTCTCCGGGCAGTATGCCCAGGCGCTCAACGAGGCCGGGCTGCTGGAGCCGCTCCACCCCGAGCTGATCCCGAACCTGGCCAACCTCTACCCCGAGGCGAAGGAGCTGGCCTACGACAAGGGCAACACCTTCTCCGTCCCCTACACCTGGGGCACCACCGGCATCTGCTACCGCGAAGACCTGGTGAAGGCGAAGCCGTCCAGCTGGAACGACATCCTCGACCCGCCCGCCGAGGCCAAGAAGAAGGTCACCATGATGACCACCGAGCGCTGGCTGGCCCTGCCCGCCATCAAGGCGCTCGGCTACTCGGTCAACACCCGCAGCGACGAGGAGCTGGCCAAGGTCAAGGAGAAGCTGCTCGCGGCCAAGCCGAACCTGCTCGCCTACGACGACACGACCTTCGGCGACCGCCTGAAGAGCGGCGAGGCCGTCATGGTCGAGGCGTGGGACGGCTGGTGCCCGACCTCCGAGAAGAACATCAAGTTCGTGGTCCCCGAGGAGGGCAGCGACCTCTGGGTGGACACGATGGTCATCCTGAAGTCCTCCAAGAACAAGGAGGCCGCGCACGCCTTCATCAACCACATCCTGGACCCGAAGGTGCACGGCTGGGCCGCCTCGAACATCCTGTACAAGGTGCCGAACAAGGCCGCGATGGACATCGTCGACGCCGACCTGAAGGCGCAGAACACGCCGCTGCAGATGAGCCCGGCGGACCTGCTCCAGGGTGAGTCGATCATCGACCTGGGCGAGGACTCGGCCAAGTTCACCCGCCTGGCGACCGAGGTCGCGGCGAAGCAGTGACCGGTTCCACCGTCGTCTCCGGCGCGGCCGCGGCATCGCGGTCGCGCCGGTCGCGCGCGCTGGGGCGGCTGGTCTTCCTCGGGCCCGGCCTCGCCTACCTGGTCGCGTTCCTGCTGATCCCGCTGGCGCTTCTTCTCAGCTACACGCTGTTCCGCCGGGGCCGCTTCGGCGGTGTCGTCTACGAGGTGACGGGGGAGAACTTCACCCGGCTGCTGGACCCGCTCTACCTCGACGTCGTGCTCGGTTCGCTGAAGCTGGCCACGATCGCCACGGTGATCGCGCTACTCGCCGGGTATCCGACGGCGTACCTGATCGCCCGGCTGCCCCGCCGGTGGAAGACGGTCGCGCTGGTCGCGATCGTGCTGCCGTTCTGGACGAACTTCCTGGTCCGCGTCTACGCCTGGATCGTGCTGCTGAGCGGTCCCGGCCTGCTCAACGGCGTGCTGGAGAAGATCGGCCTGGGCCCGTACGAGCTGCTCTACGGCCAGGGCGCGATCGTCATCGGCCTGGTCTACGCCGAACTGCCGCTGATGGTGCTCCCGCTCTACGCCGCGATCGAGAGGCTCGATCCGCAGCTCCGCGAGGCCTCGGCCAACCTCGGCGCCTCGCCGGCGCGCACCTTCTTCTCGGTGACGCTGCCGCTGACCATGCCGGGTGTGCTCACCGGCTGCCTGTTCGTCTTCGTGCCGAGCTTCGGCAACTTCATCGTCCCCGAACTGCTCGGCGGCGGGCGCTCGATCATGGTCGGCAACCTGATCAGGGACCAGTTCCTCAAGGCGCGCGACTGGCCGTTCGGCGCCACGCTGGTGCTGGCACTGCTCGCCGTGCTGATCGTCCTGCTGCTGGCACAGGCCTGGAGCTCCCGCCGTGCGTAAGCCCCGACTGCTGTACGTGCCCTTCTGGGCGACCTACCTCTTCCTGTACGCGCCGATCGTGGTGCTGGTCGCCATGTCGTTCAACTCCGGCGGCTCGCCGTACTCCTTCGACGGCTTCAGCCTCAAGTGGTACGGCGAGCTGGCCGGCAACGCCGAGATCCGGCACGGCCTGGTCAACACCCTGATCGTGGCCGCCGGGGCCACGGCCCTGTCGACGGTGCTCGGCACGCTGCTGGCGGTGGGCATGGCCCGGTACAGCAGGTCGAAGCTGCTGGACGCGATCGGCGTGCTGCCGGTCGTGCTGCCGGACCTGGTGGCCGGCATCGGCCTGCTGATGTTCTACGTCTGGGTGAAGATGGCGCTGGGCCTGCACTCGGTGCTGCTGGCGCACACGGTGTTCGGCATGGCGCTCGTGGCCGCGGTGGTCCGCACCCGGCTCACCCACGCCGACACCTCGCTGGAGGAGGCCTCGCGCGACCTGGGCGCGACCCCGGTGACCACGTTCTTCCGGATCACCCTGCCCCAGCTCGCGCCGGGCGTCGCCGCGGGCGCGCTGCTGGTGTTCACGCTCTCCGTCGACGAGTTCGTCATCGCGTTCTTCACCTCGGCGCCGACCGAGCCGACCCTGCCCATCGTCATCTACTCAATGGTCCGCTTCGGGGTCACCCCGGAGATCAACGCGCTGGCCACCGTGCTGCTCGCGGTGAGCTTCACCGTGGTGATCGCGGCCCAGCGGATGACCCGACTGACGGAGTCCCTTTCCTGATGCTGCAGATCACCGGTGTCAGCCGCCGCTTCGGAGACGTCACGGCGCTGTCGGACGTCTCCCTGGAGATCCGCCAGGGCGAGTTCTTCGCCCTGCTCGGCCCGAGCGGCTGCGGCAAGACCACGCTCCTGCGGATCCTGGCCGGGTTCGAGTCGCCGGACGCCGGCTCCGTCACCCTCGACGGCGCCGACCTGCTGGGCAGACCCGCGCACCGCCGCCCGGTCAACCTGATGTTCCAGTCCTACGCGCTGTTCCCGCACATGACCGTGGCCAAGAACGTCGCCTACGGCCTGGAGCGGGAGCGGCTGCCGAAGGCGGAGGTCCGCACCCGGGTCGGCGAGGTGCTGGAGAAGGTGGGCCTGGCGGAGGCGGCCGGGCGCAGGCCGCAGCAGCTCTCCGGCGGCCAGCGGCAGCGGGTCGCGCTGGCCCGCGCGATCGTCAAGCGGCCGCGGCTGCTCCTGCTCGACGAGCCGCTGTCCGCGCTGGACAAGAAGGTGCGGGCGGAGATGCAGCTGGAGCTCAAGCGGCTCCAGCACGAGGTCGGCATCACCTTCGTCGTGGTCACCCACGACCAGGAGGAGGCCATGTCGCTGGCCGACCGGATCGCGGTCTTCAACGCGGGCCGGGTGGAGCAGGTGGACGAGCCGGTCGCGCTCTACGAGCGGCCGCGCACCCCGTTCGTCGCCGGGTTCGTCGGCGCGGGCAACCTCTTCCCGGGGCGGGCGTGCGCGGTGGGCCTGGCCGCCGACGGCCTCGGCGTGCTGCCCGGCTCCTCGGACCTGCCCGACGGGACGTCCGCGCTGCTGGCCGTACGGCCGGAGCGGGTACGGCTGGCGCCCGAGGGCGCGGAGGGCGCCGGCACGCTGCGGGGCGAGGTGGCGGACGTGAGCTTCTACGGCGGCGTCTCGCACGTCTCCGTCACCGTGCCGGGCTGCGAGCGGCCGGTCCTGGTGGCCGTCCAGGGCGCCACCCGGGCCCGGCCGGGCACACGGGTGGCGCTGTCCTGGGCGCCCGAGGACGGGGTCCTGGTGCCTCAGTGAGACGTCTTCAGCGGGTTGCCCGTGACCGTCCGGGCGTAGGCCAGGATCAGGTTCGCCGCCTCCTCCGGGCCGATCACCGGGTGGCGGGCCGTTATGCGGTAACCGTACGCGTCCTCCAGCGCGACGAGGTTGCGCGCGATGACCAGGGAGTCGTCGGCCAGCGTGAAGGTCCCCAGGGCGCTGCCGGTCTCCAGGATGCTCTGGTACATCGAGACCTGCCGGTCGTAGAGCGTGGTGAGCAGCAGGGCGTACATCCGGTTGCGGGAGGCGGCGCCGCCGAGCTCGTTGAGCAGGCGCACGTCCGGATCGTCCGGGCCGTGGGGCAGGCCGGAGCGGATGGTCACGATGAGCTTCTCGGCCGGGTCGCGCATGCCGCTGATCCGCTTGAGGCGCAGTTCGTAGAAGCGCTCCATCCCGGCGTGGTGGGCGTCCACCAGCAGTTCGCCGAGGTTGGGGTAGTGGTAGAGCACCGCGCCGGAGGTCAGTCCGGCCTCCTCGGCGACGTGGTTGAGGCCGACGCCGTCGGTGCCGTGCCGGATGATCGCCCGGCGCGCCGCGTCGATGAGATCCACCCGTCGGTCCGACCGGCTCTTGCGCGCCATATTTCCCCGTTCGTCACCCTTGATTTATGCCGGGGTCCATAGTGACTGCTGTCCGGCATTTCCGCTAGATCAATATTTAAACCAGTATTCACCAGATTCCAAAACCCCTGATCTCGGAGGACACGATGGCTCTTACGATCCTGTTCATGCCGGAGAGCGCCTACGGGCCGACGAACAACTGCATCGGCATCGGCGACATTCTTCGTAAGCGCGGCCACCGGGTCGTTTTCGCTGCTGAAGCCTCGTGGAAGGGGAAATTGACGGCGCTCGGCTTCGAGGAGGACCTGGTCGACCTCGCCCCGCCGGCGGAGGAGGAGCAGGACGCCGGGCAGTTCTGGAAGGACTTCATCCGCGACACCGCGCCGGAGTACCGCAAGTCCACCGCCGAGCAGCTGGAGACGGTGACCAAGCCGATCTGGGACGCGCTCATCGACGGCGCGAAGTACTGCGAGCCGCAGCTCAAGGAGATCATCGAGCGGGTGCGGCCGGACGTCATCGTCGAGGACAACGTCATCGCCTTCCCGGCGCTGGTGACCGCGGGCAAGCCGTTCGTCCGCATCGTCTCCTGCAACCCGCTGGAGGTCCGCGGCGAGGGCGTGGCGCCGGTCTTCTCCGGTCTGCCCGCGGGCGACCGCTCCGAGTGGGACGCCTTCCGCGCCGAGTACGACCGGACCCACCGCGAGATCTGGACCGCCTTCAACGAGTGGGTCGTCGAGCAGGGCGCCCCCGCCCTGCCGGACCTGGACTTCGTCCACGAGGGCGACCTGAACCTCTACGTCTTCCCGGAGATCGCCGACTACACCGACGCCCGGCCGCTGGGGCCGAGCTGGCACCGCCTGGACTCCTCGGTCCGCGAGACCGACGAGGAGTTCGAGCTGCCGGAGGCGCTGAAGGGCGGCGAGGGGTCGCTGGTCTACTTCTCGCTCGGCTCGCTCGGCTCGGCCGACGTGGAGCTCATGCAGCGGGTGATCGACGTGCTGGCCACCACCCCGCACCGCTACATCGTCTCCAAGGGCCCGCTGCACGAGGAGATCAAGCTCGCCGGCAACATGTGGGGCGCGGAGTTCCTGCCGCAGACCAAGATCCTGCCGCTGGTGGACCTGGTCATCACGCACGGCGGCAACAACACCGTCACCGAGGCGCTGCACTTCGGCAAGCCGATGATCCTGCTGCCCCTGTTCTGGGACCAGTACGACAACGCCCAGCGCGTCCACGAGCTCGGCTACGGCGTGCGCCTGTCCACCTACGGCTTCGCCGACTCCGAGCTGACCGGGGCGGTGGAGCGGCTGCTGGGCGACGCCGCCCTGCGCGAGAAGCTGGCCGCCGCCGGTGAGGAGATCCGCCGGCGCGACGGCCTGCGCCGCGCCGCCGACCTGATCGAGCAGGCCGGCACCGGGGCCTGACGGCCGACCACATCTACCAGGGACGTTCCATGGGCATTCTGATCAACCCGGCGACGGGCGAGCCGCTGCACGAGACGCCCGACACCCCGGTCGCGGAGGTGGCGTCGGCCGTACGGCGGGCGCGGTCGGCCTTCGCGGAGTGGGGTTCGGCGACCCCGGCCGAGCGGGCGCGGGTGATGCTGCGCTTCGCCGACCTCGTCGAGGCCGACGCCGAGGAGCTGACCCGGCTGGAGGTCGCCGAGACGGGCAAGCCCGCGGCGGTCTTCCGCGACGGCGAACTGCCCTTCGCGGTCGACAACCTCCGCTTCTTCGCCGGGGCGGCCCGCTCGCTGGACGGCACCGGGGCGGGGGTGCTCAGCGCCGGCTACACCTCGGTGCTGGTCCGCCGCCCGGTCGGCGTCGTCGCCTCGATCGCGCCCTGGAACTTCCCCCTGGTGATGGCGGTCTGGAAGGCCGGGCCCGCCCTCGCCGCGGGCAACGCGGTGGTGGTCAAGCCCGCGCCGCGGACGCCGGGCAGCACGCTGCGCCTGGCGGAGCTGTTCGCGGCGGCCGGCGCGCCCGACGGGCTGCTGCAGGTGGTCCTCGGCGACGCCGAGGTCGGCGGGGCGCTGGTGGACGACCCGGGCGTGGACATGGTGAGCGTCACCGGTTCCACCGAGACCGGCCGCGCCGTCATGCGCGGGGCGGCCGGCTCGCTGAAGCGGGTCCACCTGGAGCTCGGCGGCAAGGCCCCGGCCCTGGTCTTCGGCGACGCGGACCTGGCCGAGATGGCCCGGGGCGTGGCGATGGGCGCGACCTACAACACCGGCCAGGACTGCACGGCGGCCACCCGCGTCTACATCTCCCGCGAGATCTACGGCGAGGCCGTCGAAGCGCTCCGTGCGACGCTGGAGCGGATCAGGCCGGGCGACCCCTGGGACCCGGCGACCGACATCGGCCCGCTGATCTCCGCCGGGCACCGGGACCGGGTGCACGGCTTCGTCGAGCGCGCGGCGGCCGAGGGCGCCTCGGTGCTCTGCGGGGGCGCCCCGGCCGAGGGGCCCGGCTTCTACTACCCGCCGACGCTGATCGCCGGAGCCCGCCAGGACAGCGAGATCGTCCAGGGGGAGCTCTTCGGGCCGGTGCTGGTCGCACTGCCGTTCGACGGGGAGGACGAGGCGGTACGGCTGGCCAACGACACCCCCTACGGCCTGGCCTCCTCGGTCTGGTCGGCCGACGTCGCCCGGGCGCTGCGCGTCTCGCACCGCCTCGACGTGGGGGTCACCTGGGTCAACGACCACCTGCCGATCGCCTCGGAGGCGCCGCACGGCGGGGTCAAGGGCAGCGGCTTCGGCAAGGACATGAGCCAGGAGGCGGTCCAGGAGTACTCCGTGACGCGCCATCTCATGATCAAGCACCAGGCGCCGGAGGCGAGGGACTCCTTTCGGCCCGCCTGAAAATGATGGGTGATCAATGCCCCAACATCCCCTTTGAGGGGATTTGTCGATAGTTACGCCATTCGTAGTGACGATAAAGGATGTGCTCAAATTGCTTCCGCCGCTTCCCTACTCGGCGAGGGGTTACCTAGGCCAGTGAAGACACAAGACCGCCGGAGCCACCGGTCGGTGGGAGTGATCGGCAGCCTCCTGCCCGCCAACTGGCGCGTGCGTCCCCGTCTGGTCGCGCTGATCCTGCTCCCGACCGTGGCGGCCGTACTGCTGACCGGGCTCCAGCTGACCACCGCGCTGTCCACGGCGACGGAGTACCGGCGGATGTCCGAGGTCGCCTCGCTCGTCGAGCGGCTCGGCGTCCTCTCCCACGAGATGGCCCTCGAACGCGACCTCACCGCCTGGTTCATCGCCGACCAGCGCCGGCCCGCGCGCCTCGTCAAGGTCAGGGAGCAGCGCGAGGTCGTCGACCGGAGCGTCACCGAGACGCTGAAGACGGTGGCGGCCATCAGCGGCGAGCACGCCACCCGCGTCCGGACCGAGGCCTCCCAGATCCGCCGCTGGCTGCACGGCCTCCCCGGCCTGCGCCGGCTCATCACCGAGGGCAGCGTGCTCCCGCGCGCCGCCCTCGGCATGTACTCGCGGATGATCGCCGACTTCGTCACCCTCCACGACGACCTCGGCCGCAGCGGCGGCGACGAGCGCCTGACCGGTGACTCGCTGGCGCTGGGCGCGCTGTCCCGGGCCAAGGAGCAGGTGGCCAGGCAGCGGGGCATCCTCCTGGTCGCCCGCCTGGAGGGCGGCTTCGACTTCGACGACCCCGCCGACTTCCTGGGCGCCTACCGCAGCCAGGTGAGCGAGGTGGCGGCCTTCCAGGCGACCGCGAGCGCGGCGCAGAACAGGCGCTTCCGCGAGCTGGTCGGCGGCCCCGAGGTCGACCGGGCCGACGCCACCCGCGCCCTGGTCATGTCCCGGATGCGGGAGAACAGGACCCTGGGCACCGTGGGCATCCGCAGCTGGTTCGACTCCTCCAGCGCGATCGTGGACGGCATGCGGACGCTCGAGCGCGACATGGCCGCCGCGGTGGTCGCGCGCAGCCAGGAGCTGGAGGGCGCCGAACGGCGCAGCGCCATGATCTCCGGTGGCGCGATCCTGGTCCTGCTGGTGCTGATCCTGCTCATCACCGCCTGGGTCGCGGGCACGCTGGTCCGCCCGCTGCGCAGGCTGCGCAGCGAGGCCCTGGAGGTGGCCGGCAGCAAGCTGCCCGAGACCGTCCGGGTGCTGCGCGAGTCCGGAGACCTGGCCCCGAACATCGAGGTGCCCTCCATCGGCGTGCTCTCCCGCGACGAGATCGGGGAAGTGGCCCGGGCCTTCGACGAGGTCCACCGCGAGGCCATCCGGCTGGCGGGCGACGAGGCCCGGCTGCGGGCCAACGTCAACGCGATGTTCGTCAACCTCTCCCGGCGCACCCAGTCGCTGGTGGAGCGGCAGATCGACCTCATCGACGACCTGGAGCAGGGCGAGCAGGACGACGACCGGCTGGCCAGCCTCTTCAAGCTCGACCACCTGGCCACCCGCATGCGCCGCAACTCCGAGAACCTCCTGGTCCTCGCCGGCCAGGAGCAGAGCCGCCGGTGGAGCGAGCCGGTCCCGCTCGGCGACGTCGTGCGCGCCTCGCTGTCGGAGGTCGAGAACTACGAGCGGGTGACCCTCCGGGTGGAGGCCGGCACGCTGATCATCGGCCAGGCCGTCAACGACATCGTCCACCTGATCGCGGAGCTCGTGGAGAACGCGATCTTCTTCTCGCCGCAGGACACCAAGGTCACGGTGACCAGCAACGGCAACGAGATGGGCAGCGTCGTGCTGGCGGTCACCGACTCCGGCATCGGCATGAGCGACGAGGAACTGGCCGAGGCCAACCGGCGGCTGGCCGAGCCGCCCGCGGTGGACCTGTCGGTCTCCCGCCGGATGGGCCTGTTCGTGGTCGGCCGCCTGGCCCTGCGCCACGGCATCCGCGTCCAGCTCCGCCGTCCCGAGGCCGGCGGCCTCAGCGCCGTCGTCCTGCTCCCGCCCCAGGTGGTGGCCCAGTCCATGCGGCCCGACCCGGCGGCCCTGACCGCCGCGGCCGCGGCCGCGGGCCGAGCGACCACCCCGGAGGCGGACCCGTTCGCCGCGGGCCTGCGTCAGGACCCGTTCGGATCGGCGCCCGCGGGTGTGGGAGCCGGTACGAGGGCCGGTGCGGGGACCGGTTCGTTCGGTCCGGGGCACCCGTCGTTTGAGATGTCCTCCTTCGGGGCGTTCCAGTCGGCCGAGGCCCCGCTCGCGGCGCCCAGCCCGGCGGAGGCCCCGCCCGCCGTACCGCCGATGCCGCCGGTGCGCCGGCCGGGTGAGCGGCCCCCCTTCGGGATGCCTCCGATGGACGACACGCCGTTCGGCGCGCCGCCCGGGGCGAGGCCGGCCGCCGGCCCGGCTCCGGCCGAGACGGCCCCGCAGGCCCCCGCCGGGCCGCCGCCCAGCGTGGCGGACCTGTGGTCCAAGCCGGTGGTGTCGGCCTCGGAGGTGGAGAGCCTGTGGTCCTCGCCGCTGACCCCGACCCCCGCGCCGCCGTCCCGGCGTCCGGTCCAGCCGCCCCAGCCGCCCCAGCCGCCCCAGCCGCCCCAGCCGCCCCAGCCGTCCTGGCAGGACCAGCCCTCCTGGCAGGACCAGTCGTCCTGGCAGGACCAGTCGTCCTGGCAGGAGGCGTCGGCCGCCCCCGAGCCGCCCGCGGCCCCGGCGGCCCCGCCGTCCTGGCAGGACCGGTCGGCGCAGTCGTCCTGGCAGGAGGCGTCGGAGGCGGACCCGTGGTCGCCGCACCGGCTCGACCCGGGAGAGAACACGCAGACGCTGCCCGCGGTCGGGGTGTCGGCGACCGAGCCGGAGCCGGAGGAGTTCCTGCCCATCTTCGCGGCGGTGGGCTCCGACTGGTTCCGCAGCAGCATCCCCGCCGACAAGGCGGACGGGCCGGATGAGCGTTCCGGGTCCGAGCCGGCCGAGGCTTCCGGGACCGGGGCATCCGGAGCATCCGGGGCATCCGGGGCGGAGCACCGGTCCGCGCCCGCGGCCGAGCGGCAGCCCTGGAGCAGCACCCCCGCCGACCAGGGATGGGCCGCGGCCGAGGCGGCCAGGAAACCCGCCGAGGGCGGCCTGACCGGGGCGGGCCTGCCCAAGCGGGTGCCCAAGGCCAACCTGGTCCCCGGATCGGCTCCCTCCGCGCCCGCGGCGCCGGTCTCCCCGATGCCCCCGATCTCGGCCGAGCGGGTGCGCAGTCGTCTGTCCAGTTTCCAGCAAGGTGTACGGCAGGGTCGCGCCGAGATGAACGAGCGGTCCAACGCCGCCGAGGGAGAGAAGCAGTGAACCACCAACTCAGTCAGGCCGCCCGCGGCTTCAATTGGCTGATCACCGAGTTCGTCAAGGAGATGCCCGGCGTCGCGCACGCGGTGATCGTCTCCGCGGACGGTCTCCCGCTCGCCTACTCGCAGGGCTTCCCGAAGGACCGCGCCGACCAGCTCGCCGCGATCACCGCGGGTCTGATCAGCCTGACGCAGGGGGCCGCCCGGGTCTTCGAGGGAGGGCCGGTGGTGCAGACCGTGATCGAGATGCAGCGGGGCCTCCTGCTGACCATGTCGATCAGCGACGGCTCGGCGCTGGCCGTACTGGCCTCGCCGGACTGCGACATGGGCCTGGTGGCCTACCAGATGACGCTGCTGGCGGAGCGCGCGGGGCAGACGCTGACCCCGGCCCTGCGGGCGGAGCTCCAGGCATCTCAGCGGTAGGCGGCCGTCACTCGCGCAACAGCAGGACAATAACCGATAAGGAGGGATAGCATCCGATGAACGAGCCGCCGCCTCAGGCCAAGAGCGGGCGAGATCGTCTGATCCGTCCGTACGCTGTGACCGGGGGAAGGACCGCTCCTCGGACGCAGCTCGCGCTCGAGGCGCTGGTCTCCTCGGCGACCGCTCCGAGCGTGGATCCCTCCATGCTCTCCACAGAGTGTCAGGCGATCATCTCGATGTGCCGCCAGGTGCGTTCGGTCGCCGAGATCTCGGCTCTGCTGCGTATGCCGCTGGGCGTGACTCGGGTGTTGATCGCGGACATGTCGGCCGAGGGCCTGGTACAGATCCACCAGCCGTCGCTGAATGCCGGAAAGCCGGATCTCAACTTGCTTGAAAGGGTGCTCAGTGGGCTTCGCAGGCTCTGACGCCGGGATGACCTCGACGAAGATCGTCGTTGCCGGCGGCTTCGGCGTCGGCAAGACGACCTTCGTCGGAGCGGTCTCCGAGATCATGCCGCTGACCACGGAAGCGGTCATGACGGAGGCGAGCTCGGGGGTGGACGACCTCTCGCACATCCCGACGAAGCGGACCACCACCGTGGCGATGGACTTCGGCCGGGTCTCCCTGGACCGGGACCTGATCCTGTACCTGTTCGGTACGCCGGGCCAGCACCGGTTCTGGTTCATGTGGGACGACCTCGTCAAGGGGGCGATCGGCGCGATCGTCCTGGTCGACACCCGGAGGCTGGCGGACAGCTTCCCGGCGATCGACTACTTCGAGGAGGCCGGCCTGCCGTTCGTGGTCGCCCTGAACGGTTTCGGCGGCGCCCACCTCCACGGTGAGGAGGAGGTGCGGGAGGCGCTGACGATCTCCCCGCACGTCCCGATCGTCAGGACCGACGCCCGGTCCCGTGAGGCGGTGAAGTCGACGCTGATCACCTTGGTCGAGCACGTCCTCACCCTCCGCGTCTGACGGTTCCCGGCCGTTCCCCGACCGGCCGGCCTCCGGCGCGGACCCGCCCTCCCCGGCGGGCCCGCGCCGCGTCAGCCGGTGCGGCGGGCGCTCCGGTGCCAGGCGAGCACGCGCCGCTCGACCCGGAGGAAGAGGGCGTTGAGCACGAACCCCAGCACTCCGAGGAGCACGATGGCCGTCCACATGGACGGGATGTCCACCTGGCTCTGCGCCACCAGCATGTGGTAGCCGATCCCCTCCGTGCTGCCGACGTACTCCGAGATGATCATCATGATCAGGGCCAGCGCCACGCTGATCCGCAGGCCGGCGAAGACCTTGGGGGCCATCGCGGGCAGGATGACCCGGAGCAGCTGCGCGGTTCTGGAGACGCCGAACACCTCGCACGTCTCCAGATAGGCGCGGTCCACGTGCCGCGCACCGTCCAGCGTGTTGATGAGCACGGGCCAGACGACGCCGAAGACGATGGCGGCGAGCTGGAGGGGCGTGCCCACCCCGGTCAGGGTCATCGCGATCGGGATCAGCAGCGGCGGCGGGATCGACCGGAAGAAGTGGATCAGCGGGTTGACGCAGTCGTACGCCGAGGCGGAGCGGCCCAGCGCGACCCCGGCGACGACGGCGACCGCGCACGCCGCCGCCCACCCCAGCAGGAGGCGGCCCAGGCTGGGCAGCAGGTGGTCGACCGCCTCCTGGGTGAGGAAGAGGCGGCCGAGCGGTCCGGAGAACCACAGCTCGTGCAGGCGGACCAGGATCGCGGAGGGCGGCGGGAAGTAGACCGCGCCGGCGAGCCGGGCGGCCAGCTCCCACCCGAGGAGGGCGGCGGGGACGATCCACAGCCGGGCGATCCACGCCGCCGCCGAGGCCGCGCGGTTCCCGGCTCCGGGCGCGGTCATGCGGCTCCCTCTCCGACCTGGACCCGGTGCCAGCGGAAGGCCCGCCGCTCCGCCCCGCTGAGCACGGAGTTGACCAGCAGGCCGATGATCCCCGTCCAGGCGGTGGCCGCGATCATCAGATCCCGGCGGTTGCCCGACGCCGCGTCGGTGACGAAGGTGCCGATGCCGTCGCCCCCCGCCACGAGCTCGACGCTCACCGCGACGATGAGGGCGACCGAGGCGGCGATCCGCACGCCCGTGGCGATGAAGGGCGCGGCGCTGGGCAGGGACACCCGGCGTACGACGGCGTAGCGGCCGAAACCGAAGCTCTGCAGTGTCTCCTTGGCCAGCGGGTCGACGTCGCGCAGGCCGTAGAGCGTGTTGATCAGCACCGACCAGTAGGAGGTGTACACGATCAGCGCGATCTTCCCCTGGTCCGCCAGGGCGAAGAGCGCGAGGGGCAGCAGCGCCACCGAGGGGATCGGGCGCAGGAACTCCACCAGCGGCCGCACGGCGCGCTCGGCCCTGGGGAAGGTGCCCAGCACCAGCCCGGACGGTACGGCCGCCGCGGTGGCCAGCAGCAGTCCGGCCGCGGCGGAGAAGAGGGTGTCGCCCACCCCGGCGAGGAACTCTCCGTCCAGCAGGAGGCCGAACGCGCCGGAGAGGACGGAGGAGGCCAGCGGAACGGCGTACGGGTCGACGACTCCGGTCCTGCCCAGTGCCTCGGCGATGAGGAGGAACCCCGCGATGCCCAGGGCACCGCGGAGTGCCGTTCCGGTGTTCATTGCGGGGCTGCGGCCAGCAGGGAGGCGGCGTCCACCTTGTTCTTGGTGATCGCGAACTCGGAGAGCAGGTCGGCCACGCGCTGGACCCGGGTCGGGTTCAGCGAGGTGGAGAAGGTGCCCATCGCCATGGTCGCGGCCACGTCGGCGGGGATCTGCGTGAAGGTCGGGATGACCTTGTTGAGCGCCTGGCGGTCGGAGGCCGCGATCTGCTGCGCCTTGCCGATCGCGCGCTGGAAGGCCGCGGCGGTCTTGGGGTGCTTGGCGATCCAGTCGTCGGTGGAGGCCCAGCCGTCGAGCGGGAGCCCCTCCGTGGGGCCGGACAGGGTGTCGATCAGCAGGGTGGCGCCGAGGTCCTTCTGCGCGGCGGAGATGTAGGGCTCGGTGAGCCACGCCGCGTCGACGGTGCCCGCCTTGAGCTGGGCGAGCTGGTCGGCGAAGGGCACGGGCACGAACTTGACGTCGGACGGCGCCAGGCCGTGGACCTTCAGCTGGGCGCTGACGGTGACCTCGCCGAGGGCCTTGACCACGTTCACCGCGATGGTCTTGCCCTTGAGCTGCTTGGGTTCGCGGATGGAGGAGTCCTTGACGACGACGACCCCGTTGACGCCGGGCGCCCCCTGCTGGGACTCCGCGAGCATCTTGAGCTTGGCCGCACCGGAGTCGCTGATGGTGATCAGGGAGACGTAACTGGTCAGGAACGCGTCGATCTGACCGTTGAGGATCTTCGGCATGACCGCCTGCGGAGCCTGGATCGTCTCCGTCTTGATGGTCAGGCCCTCCTCTTTGAAGAAGCCTCTTTCCTGCGCGATGAAAAGCGGGGCGGAGGAGGGCACCGGCACGACGCCGATGGTCAGCTCGGTCTTCTCCAGGCCGCCGGCCTCCGCCGGTTTCGCCGTTTCGGTGCCGGAAGTGCCGCACGCGGCGAGTGTCAGAGCCGCGACGAGTCCGATTAGGGATCTGCGGATCACGCGTCTGTTTCCCATGGAACCTCCTTGACCGGGAGCCGCGTTCTCCCCCATCGGTCCCATGCGGGAGAAGGGCGCGGCATGACGGCGCGTCAGCCTAGCGGATGTGTGATCGTTAAGGCGAGACAGGAGATCTTATTTAAATAATGGCGTGTCCGAAAACAGATGAGCGAAATGCGCGGGATCCCGGCGGCCGCCCTCGGCCGCACCGCCCCCGGCCGCCGGGCCCCGTGGGCGCGGTGCCGTCCACGGCGGAGGGCCCGGCCGTTCCGGATGCCTCTTCAGCGGCGACCGCCGCCGGCGCTGCTCCTGCCGCCCTCACCAGCCGTTGCGTGAGGAGCGCGGGAATCGCCCCTGTTGAACGGTCGTCCAGGACGAGGCGGGGGATTTTCCGGCTTCGCAGGCGCCTGCGCCGTGCGGATTCCCGCCGGGGGGCCGTACGGCGTGCGGCGGAGGCCTCGGGGGAACGGGGCCGGAAGGCCGGGCCGCCCCGGGCGTGTCCGGCGCCGCCCGAGCCGGATGCCGGTGCATCAGGGCGCCGATCTGCGGTTCGACGGTGCGGGTCGGCGGAATGGCCGCCCGCTCAGGGAAAGGGACCGAGCCGGGGCGGAGGACCGGCGAGGCGATTTCGAGAGCCGTATTCGTTGAACCGCGAATGAAGAGCGGCCGGTCCACGGTTTGTCCATGGCGACTTGACCGATTTGGTGGTGTTTTATCCACATCACCCAGTTATGCACCAAAAGGGGGACTTGATACTGGAGTGGCAGGGGTAATTTAATCGACATTCCTCGCCCTGCGATCCCGCCATTTTCCGGAGGCCGCTGCCCTGTGCCGGACGGCCTTCTCCGCTTTCCTCCTGGAGGACGCATGAAACTCCGCTCGTCGTTCGTCGGTCTGCTGACGCTGGCCCTGATGGCGGTCGCCGGGTGCGGCGGCGCCGATGAGCCGACCACGGCCTCCGGGGGGTCCGGGGCCCCCGCGGGCGGCTCCGGCCTGGAGAAGACCACGATCAACATCGGCACGATGCCGGTCGTCGACACGGCCCCGCTGCAGATCGCGATGGAGAAGGGCCTGTTCAAGGCCGAGGGCCTCGAGGTCAAGCCGAGCGTCCTGGCGGGCGGCGCGGAGGCGATCCCCAAGCTCAAGGGCGGCAGCCTGGACATCAGCTTCGGCAACTACGTCTCGTTCTTCAGCGCGACGGCCAAGGGCGCCATCGACCTGAAGATCGTCTCCGACGGCTTCCAGAGCGCGCCGAAGACGCACGTGATCATGGTCCCCAAGGACAGCCCGATCCAGACGGTCGCCGACCTCAAGGACAAGACCATCGCGGTCAACACCAAGCGCAACATCAGCACGATGCTGATCCGCGTCGCGGGCAAGGCGCACAACATCGAGCTCGACGAGGACAAGAACTTCGCGGAGTTCCCCTTCCCGGAGATGGAGGGCGCGCTGAAGGCCGGCACGGTCGACGCGGCCCAGGTCGTCGAGCCGTTCGGCACCTTCATCGCGCAGAACATCGGCGCCCGGGTCGTCTGGGACACCTCCCAGGGCCCGACCGCGGACTTCCCGATCGCCGGCTACGCGGCGACCTCGGAGTTCGTCGCCGCCAACCCCAAGACCGTGGCGGCGTTCCAGCGGGCGATGAGCAAGGCCCAGGAACTGGCGGCCGACCGGGCCAACGTGGTCGCGGTCATCCCGAAGTACACCAAGATCCCCGCGGCCGCGGCCGGCAGCCTCGCCATCGGCGCCTTCCCCACCACGCTGGACGCCACCCGCCTGCAGCGCGTCGCCGACAGCATGCACGAGTACGGCCTCCTCGACGCGCCGATCAAGGCGCAGGACCTCATCTTCGCCGGCAGATGACCGGGACCCGTGTCGTCCGCGGGGTGACGGGGGTCTGCGCGGCGGTGGCGCTGGCCGAGGCGGTCGCCCGGCTGGAGGTCGTCGACCCGGAGCTGGTCCCGCCCGTGTCCGCGGTGCTGGTCCGCTCCGTCGCGCTGGCGGGGGACCCGGTGTTCCTCGCCGGCATGGCGGACACGGTGCTGGCCTGGCTGGTCGGGCTCGCCCTGGCCCTCGTGGCGGCGGTCGCGGCCGGCGTGGTGCTCGGATCGGTCCCGTGGCTGAGCACGCCGAGCCGGATCGTGGTGGAGTTCCTCCGCCCGATCCCCTCGGTGGCGCTGATCCCGCTGGCGATCCTGCTGTTCGGGTCGGAGACGGAGATGAAGGTCTCCCTGATCTTCTACGCCGCCACCTGGCCCATCCTGCTCAACACCCTCTACGCCCTGCGCGACGTGGACCCGCTGGCCAAGGAGACCCTGCGCAGCTTCGGCTTCGGGCCCCTGGCGGTGCTGTGGCGGGTCTCGCTGCCCAGCGCCGCACCGTTCGTCGCGACCGGCGTGCGCGTCGCCGCGGGCATCGCACTGGTCGTGGTGGTGGGCGCCGAACTGCTGAGCGGGGGGACGAGCGGCCTGGGCGTCTTCCTCATCGAGGCGGGCAGCGCCGGAGGCAACACCGACGTCACGCTGGCCGGCGCGGTCTGGGCCGGGACGCTCGGCCTCCTGGTGAACGCCCTGCTGGTCAGGGCCGAGCAGGGCGCCTTCCGCTGGCACTTCGCGCGCACCGGGAAGGCGGCGGCATGAGCCCGCGGCCCGGCGCGGCGGGCGGGACCGGTCAGGTCCTGCGGGGGTTGTTCTCCCGCCTCTGGCTCGCGGCGCTGCTGCTCGCCGGCTGGGAGGCGGTCACCCGGATCGTCGGGGAGAGCTACTTCCCCCCGCCGTCGGAGATCGTCGCCACGATGCACGACCTGTGGTTCTCCGGCCCGGCGAGCCGGCTCTTCCTCACCGAGGACGCGCTGGAGGACTTCGGGCACAGCCTGTACAACCTGTTCGGCGGCTGGGTGCTGGCCTGCGTCGCCGGGGTCGCGGCCGGCGTCGCGCTCGGGCTCTCGCGCCGGCTGTCCGACTACGTGGAGCCGATGGTCCACTTCGGGCGGGCCATCCCCCCGCCCACCCTGCTCTCCTTCTACGTCGCGGTCTTCAGCCTCGGCACGCCCATGCAGGTGGCGACCATCGTCTCCGGCGTCGTCTGGCCGGTGCTGCTCAACACCGTCGACGGCGTCCGCACGGTGGACCGGCTCCACCTGGACAGCGCCGAGGTCTTCGGCGTGCGGGGCGGCCGCAGGCTGCTGTGGGTCGTCCTGCCCGGCGCCGCACCGAAGATCGTGGCGGGCCTCCGGATCAGCCTGGGCATCGCGCTGATCCTGATGGTCCTGTCCGAGCTCGTCGGCAGTACGGCGGGCATCGGATCCCTCCTCATCGGAGCCCAGCGCAGCTTCGAACTGCCCGAGATGTGGGCCGGGATCATGCTGCTCGGCCTGCTGGGATACCTGCTCAACGCCGCCTTCGTGGCGGTGGAGCGGCGGGTGCTCGGCTGGCACCTGAACGCGAGGGAGGCGGCGTGAGCCTCCGACGGACACCGGGGGAGACATGCGAGTACTGATCGTCGGCGGCGGCATCGGAGGACTGGCCACCGCCCTGAGCCTGCACGCCGCAGGCATCGACTGCACGGTCGCCGAGTCGGTCACGGAGCCGCGCCCGCTCGGCGTCGGCATCAACCTGCAGCCCCACGCGGTGCGTGAGCTGACCGAACTGGGCCTGGGGGAGGAGCTCGCCGGGCTCGGCATCCCGATGGACTACTTCGTGTTCACCGACAGGTACGGCGGGGTGATCCTCCCGCTGCCCCGCGGGACGATCGCGGGCTACGACTGGCCCCAGTACGCCGTCCACCGCGGCGAGCTGCAGATGACGCTCCTGGCGGCGGTGCGCGAACGCCTGGGTCCCGGCGCGGTCCGCACCGGGCTCGCGCTGGAGGACTTCGAGCAGGACGGCACCGGGGTCACCGCGTCGCTGCGCGACGTGCGCACCGGCGAGACCCTGAAGGAGGCGGCCGACGTCCTGGTCGGCGCGGACGGCGTCCACTCGGCCGTGCGCGCCCGCCTGCACCCGGACGGCGGGCCGCTGCTGTGGAACGGCATCCGGATGTGGCGGGGCACGGCCGAGGGGGAGTCCTTCCTCGACGGGGCCACGCAGGTCGTCGCGGGCTCCAACCGGTCGGCCAAGTTCGTGGTCTACCCCATCGCCCGGCGGGGCGGCGGACGGGTGCTGATCAACTGGGTGGCCGAGGTGCTGACCGGTGAGCCCGGCCCCGTCACGGCGGCCGACTGGTCCCGGCAGGGCCGGCTGGAGGACGTGCTCCCGCACTTCGAGGGCTGGCGCTTCCCCTACCTGGACGTGCCCGCCCTGATCTCGGCCTCCGGGCGGATCCTGGAGTACCCCATGGTGGACAGGGACCCGCTCCCCCGGTGGGGCCGGGGCCGGGTCACCCTGCTGGGGGACGCCGCGCACCCGCTGTACCCGATCGGCGCGAACGGCGGTTCGCAGGCCGTGCTGGACGCCCGGGTCCTGGCCAGGGAACTGGCCGTCGCCGCCGATCCCGTCGCGGGGCTGGCCGCCTACGAGGCGGAGCGCCGGCCCGTCACCGGTGAGCTCGTGCTGGCCCACCGGGAGCTGCCGATGGAGAAGACCATCGCGATGGTCACCGAGCGGGCGCCGGACGGGTTCGACGACATCGCCGACGTGCTCACGCCGGAGGAACTGGCGGAGATGGCCGCCGCGCAGCGCCGGATCACCGACACGGACGTCAGGTTCCTCAACGAACGGGCCTCGTGGAGCGTCACCCGCGGCTGACCGGGTCCTCCCGGCGGACCCGCGAGCGCCAGGGAAAGGAAACAGGAGGTGCGCGGCCCTTTTCCAGCGCGCATTCGCCGCCCGATCCGGAATCGGGCTCCGGGCGGGCGGCGGCCCCGGAACGGGAAATCACGGTACGGCGGCCGCCCCCCGCCACCGGATTCCGCCGCTATTCCGCCGGACGGCACCCGATCCGTGAATCCATACGGTTCCGGATACGTGAATCCGTATGGATTCACGCATTCAAGCATCCGCGGATCCGGGCGGCGGGGGAATTCTCTTCCCGGACGCGGCGCCGGACGGGTGCGCGTCCGCCGGGCGTCCCGGAAGCGCGGGCGGCGGGCGCGTCCGCGCGGGGGCTCCGGTCCGCCGTCTTCCGTTCCGGAATGGCGGACGTTCTCCGGTCGTCCATTCCGGCCATTGGAAATGTTCGCGAATTCTCCGGGAGCGGTCGGCGCGTTCTCCGCAGGGAGGGCCGGCGGCGGGAGGCTCCCGCCGCCGGCCGGTGCCGTGGGGCCGTCCGGCTCACACGCGGCGGGCCGGAGTCCTCACACGGTCCCTCATGCGGTCCCTCATGCGGCCCCTCACGCGGTCCCTCACACGGAGCCTCACGCGGCCCCTCACACGGGCAGGGCCTCGACGACGGCGGCCCCGCCGGGCAGCTCGATCTGCCGCTCGAACCGGAGGGCGGCCTTGCCCAGCAGTTCGGCGTACTCGGACGTGCTGCGCTCCACCCCCTCGCCGAACAGGGCGAGCATCCGCATGTCCACGTCCTTGCTGATGTGCGGCCTGTCGTCGTCCGGCACGACCAGCTCCACCAGCAGCACCCGGCCGTCGTCGGCCATCGCGCTCCTGACGTTGCGCAGGATCCGCACCGCGTCCTCGTCGGACCAGTTGTGGATCACACTGCCCAGCAGGTAGGCGTCGGCGCCGGAGGGCACGGAGGCGAAGAAGTCGCCCGCGACGCATTCGCATCGGTCTTCAAGACCGGCCTCGGCGAAGAACTCCCGCGAGCCCGGGACCACGGCCTCCTGGTCGAACAGCACGCCGCGCACGTTTGAATGCGCCTTCAGGACGGCGGCCAGGATGTGCCCCTTACCGCCGGCCACGTCGACCAGGGTGCGCACGCCGGAGAAGTCGTAGCGCGAGGCGACGGCCTCGGCGAACGGCCAGGCGCGGGCCACCATGTACTCGTCGAACAGCCGCCCGGCGGCCGGGTTGTCCCTGAGGTAGCCGTAGAGCGGGCCGTGCCGCTCGGCGAAGGCGGAGCCGCCGGTGCGCACGGTCCGCGGAAGCGCGCCCATGCCGTACCAGAAACCCTCCTCGCCGATCATCCGGACGGCGGCCCGCAGCGAGTCGGGGGCGTCGCTGCGGAGTACGGCTCCCGCGGGGGTCAGCCCGTACACGCCAGGGGCGGCCACCGAGACGAATCCCATCGAGGCGAGCTGGCGGAGCACCCGGCCGAGGGCGGACGGGTCGGCGCCGCAGCGGGCCGCCAGCTCGCCCGTGCTCAGCGGGCCTTCGCACAGGTGGTCGGCGCAGCCCAGCTCGGCCATCGTGGCCAGGGCGGCGAAGCGGGACACCCCGCCGATCACGTCCCAGACCGGCGCCTGCGGGTCGTCCATTGACGGTCCTCTCTCTCGGAAGTCTCTCGGAAGCCGTACCGGGAAGCGGTTCAGGAGGCGGGGGCGGACTGGCTCCGCATGCCGCGGACCAGCCGGCCGACCTCGGCGCGCAGGTGCACGAAGTCGGGGTGCTCCCGGGTGGTGATCTGGTCGCGCGGCGCGGGCAGGTCGACCCGCAGGTCCCCGACGATCCGGGCGGGGGCCTTGGACAGGACCACGACCCGGTCGCCCACGTAGACGCTCTCGTCGATGTCGTGGGTGATGAGCAGGATGGTCATGTTGTGGTGGCGGCGCACGCGCAGGGTGAGGTCCTCGAGGTCCTCGCGGGTCTGCGCGTCGACCGAGCCGAAGGGCTCGTCCATCAGCAGCAGCGAGGGGCGGTAGGCCAGCGCGCGGGCGATGGACACCCGCTGCTGCATGCCGCCGGAGAGCTGCCACGGATACTTGGCGGCGGCGCCCTCCAGCCCGACCTGCTCCAGCGCCTCCATGGCGGCGCCCCGGCGCTGCTTCTTGTCCATGTTCTTGCGCCGCAGCGGCAGGGAGACGTTGTCGGCCACGGACATCCAGGGGAAGAGGGAGCGGCTGTAGTCCTGGAAGACCACGGCCAGGTCGTCCGGGGTCCGGTCGACCGCGGTGCCGCCCAGCACCACCTTCCCGCCGGTGGGCCGCAGGAGCCCGGCGATGGAGCGCAGCAGGGTGGACTTGCCGCACCCCGAGGGGCCGACGATGCAGACCAGCTCGCCCTCGGCGACCTTCAGGTCGATGCCGCCGAGGGCGTGGTGGGCGCCCGGTCCGCTGCCGTAGGTGTGGGTCAGGTTGGAGATCTCAAGCACGGCGGGTCCTCATATCGTCTGCTTGGCGGCCCGGTGCCAGGACAGCAGGCGTCGCTCGGCCACCAGGAAGGCCGAGTTGAGCACGTATCCCAGGACACCGAGGACCACGATGGTCCCCCACACGCCGGGCAGGTCGAACGACCGCTGGGCGTCGAGGAGCTGGAAGCCGATTCCGTTGGTGCTGCCCACCAGCTCGGAGATGACCATCAGGATCAGGGCCAGGGAGAGGCTGAGCCGCAGGCCGGCGAAGATCTTGGGCATCGCGGAGGGCAGGATGACGCGGAGCAGCCGCTGGCTCCGGGAGAACCCGAAGACCCGGGACGTCTCCAGGTGCTGCCGGTCGACGTGGCGGGCTCCGTCGCCGGCGTTGAGCAGGATCGGCCAGATGATGCCGAACACGATCGTGGCGATCTGCATCTGCGCGCCGGCTGCGAACAGGGCCAGGAAGAAGGGGAGCAGGGCGGGGGGCGGGATGGCCCTGCCGAACTCGATGAGCGGGTCCAGGAACCGGGAGAGCACCGGGGAGCGCCCCAGCATGAGGCCCAGGGTGATCCCGATCGCGCCGGCGAGCAGCCAGCCCGCGAAGAGCCTGCCCACGCTCGTCGGGATGTTCTCCACCGCCGCGTCGGTGAGCCAGAGCCGTTCGGGTGGGCCGGACAGCCACATCTCGTGCATGCGGACCGCGATCGCGGTGGGCGGGGGGAAGAAGTTGTCCTCGGCGGCGCGGGTGGCGGCCTCCCAGGCCACCAGCACGACGGGGACCAGCCAGAGGCGGCCGAGGCCGCGCAGGACGCGCATCACCGGGCGCCCTCCGTCCGGGCGAGGTGCCAGTGGAAGAGCCGGCGCTCCACCAGGGTGAACAGGGTGTTGGAGACGATCCCGATGACGCCTGCCCAGATGGTGGCGGCGACGATGAACTCCAGGGCGTCGGGACTGCTCCCGGCCTCGATGATGAACGTGCCGATGCCGCTGGCGCCGCCCGCGAGCAGCTCGGCGCTGATCGCCAGGATGAGCGCGATGGAGGCGGCCAGCCGTACGCCGGTGGCGATGAACGGCGCGGTGCTGGGCAGCGAGACCCGCCACAGCACCGCCAGCGGCCCGAAGCCGAAGCTGCGCAGGGTCTCCTTGGCCAGCGGGTCGACGTCCTTGAGGCCGTACATCGTGTTGATCAGGACCGGCCACGAGGCGGCGTAGACGATCACCGCGATCTTCATGTCGAACCTGTCGGAGAACAGCAGCAGCGCCAGCGGGATCAGGGCCACGGACGGGATGGGCCGGAGGAACTCCAGGACGGGCCGGAGCGCCGACTCCACGCGGGGCATGGTGCCGAGCGCGAACCCGGCGGGGACGGCGACCAGCACGGTGAGCAGGAGGCCGGCGGCCCAGGCGCCCAGGGTCGAGACGACGTCGGCGAGGAAGTCCCCGTCGGCGGCGAGCGCCGCCGCGCGGCCGGCGATCGTGGAGGCCAGCGGGAACACGATCGGGTCGATGAGCCCGGTCCGTCCGGCGAGTTCCACCAGGCAGAACAGCCCTGCGACGCCGGCGGCGCCGCAGAGCGGTCTGTTGTCGAGCAGGGAGCGCCCGGTCATCAGCCGTCGGTGCCCGGGAGGATGGTCTTGGCCTCGATCGGGCTCTTCAGGTAGCCCTGCTCCACCATCAGGTCGGCCACCCGCTGCAGGCGGGTCTCGTCGAGGCTGGTGGGGAAGGTGCCGAGGGTGATGACGGCCGCGGTGGCCGGGTCGATCTTGGTGTAGGTCGGCAGGATCTCCTCGACGGCCTTGCGGTCCGAGGCGGCGATCTGCTGGGCCTTGGCGACCGCGCGCTGGAAGGCGGCGACGGTCTTGGGGTTCTCGTTCACGAACTTCTCGGTGACGATCACACCGGCGATGGGGAAGTCCGCGGTGGGGCCGGTCATGGTGTCGGCCAGCTTCTGGGCGCCGATCTTGGTGGCGGCGGCGGTCAGGTGCGGCTCGGTCATCCAGGCCGCGTCGACGACGCCCTTCTCCAGCTGGCCCGCCATGTCGGGGAAGGGGAACTCCAGGAACTGCACGTCCTCGGCGGTGAGGCCGTGCGTCTTCAGCACCGAGGTGACGGCCAGCGTGCCGATGTTCTTGAGGCTGTTGACGGCGACCTTCTTGCCCTTGAGGTCGGCCGGGGTCTTGATGGGGGAGTCCTTGGCGACCATCAGGTTGAAGGAGTTCGGCGTCGCCTGGTAGAGGTCAGAGATGATCTTCATCTTGTTGCCGGCCGAGACGGCGAGGAAGGTCGAGACGTAGTTGGTCTGCGTCGCGTCCAGGGAGCCGCCGAGCAGGCTCTGCTGCGCCTGCGCGCCGCCCTGGATCGGCTCGATCTTCACGGTCAGGCCCTCTGCGGAGAAGAAGCCCCGCTTGTTGGCGATGTAGAGCGCGGCGGAGTCGGGGATGGGCAGGGCCCCGATGGTGAGCTGGGTCTTCTCCGGGCCGCCGGCCCCGCCGGGCGCCGCGGCGGCCGTGGTCTCCGGGTCCGATCCGCCGCAGGCGGCGAGCGCCAGCACGGCGGCGAGTCCCGCCGCGGCGGCCCGTCCGGCAAGTCTGAACCTCATGGGGTCTCCATTCACTGCGTTGATCCGCCCTGGCGGGACTCGCCGAAGCAGCGGGCGGCGCGGAGGTGGTCCCGTGAGGCAGGTGATCAAGGGGGATGTCGATCGCGGATCAGAGTAGCGGAGAGGATGAACCAAATAACAAATATCGGTCCATATGGTCAAATGGGCATAAATGGACTTTTTTCGACCTTATGGGTGCTTGCCGTGGTTTGGCGGAAGCGGATGGGGCGCCTGAAGGGGGGCAATTCTCGGTTCTGCCCGCCTCTGTCCGGCGAGACGGAGAGTTGTTGCCCGATTGTGGATGACATGTGGGGGTTACGGATAATCCGAGACTTATGCGCCGTTGGCCGAACTCATCCGGCTGTGCTCCAATAACCCCTACCCCATGGATGCGTCGGCGTCACATGCGTATCAACCGTTGTGACGCGATCCCCCCTCTAAGCAGACGATCCGAGGAGAGGCAGCGGAGGCCAGTGAGGACAGCGTCAACCCCCAGCGAACGCGAACCGAGGCCGGGCGCCGCCGCTCCGGGGGAACCGCCGCAGGGCGATCGGGTGCCCGGCACCGAGGCCGGCGGCACCGTGAAGAGAGGCAGGAAGCTGGCCCTCCGCAACTGGCGGGTGCGGTCGCGGCTGATCGCGCTCATCGCCATCCCGACCATGGCGGCGATCGTCCTGGGCGGTCTGCGGACGGTCACCTCGCTCAGCAGCGCCGCCGAGTACGAGCGGGTGCGCGCCGGCGCCGAGCTGACCGCCGAGATCAGCGAGCTCGCGCACGAGCTGGAGGAGGAACGCGACCTGTCCGCCCGCTTCGTGGCCCAGGGGCGCGGGAGCGCCGCCCTGGCGAAGCTGCAGGAGCAGTACGAGGCCGTCGACCGGGCGGCCGGTGACGTCGGCGACCGCGTCGACCTCATCCTCGGCGGCGGGCAGGCCGAGGACTTCGGCGACCGCGGCAGGGCCGAGCTCGCACAGATCCGCAACCGCATCGACGAGCTCAAGAGCATGCGCGAGACCGCGACGAAGACCCGGCTCCCCGCCCAGCCCACGATCGCCATGTACTCGCGGACGCTGGACAACCTGCTGGCCCTGCACGACGAGATCGTCCAGGGCGTCACGGACCAGGGGCTGGCCGGCAGCGCCAACGCGTTCGGCGCGCTGGCCCGGGCCAAGGAGCGGGCCTCCGCGGAACGGGCGATCCTCGCCGTGGCCCTCGCCGAGCGGAGGTTCACCTCCGAAGGCCTGGACGCCTTCGTCGCCGCCCGGGCCGAGCGGGACAGCGAGCTCGTGACCTTCCAGTCCGAGGCGACGGTGGCGCAGCGGCAGTTGTTCGACGACACCGTCAGCAGCCAGAAGAAGGACCGCGCGGAGTCGATGCGGCTGCGCGCCCTGGTCCTGGCGAACGAGCAGGCCCCGCTCCTGCGCGTCGACGTGTCCCGCTCCGGGGCCGGGGACCAGGCGATCTGGTTCGACGCCGCCTCCGACACGGTCGACCGCATGCGCGAGGTCGAGAAGCGGATCGCCGACACCGTCATCGCGCAGAGCCGCGCCCTCCAGGAGACCGAGCAGCGCGGCGCGCTGATCACCGCGGGCCTCACCGCGCTGCTGCTCCTCATGGTCCTGGCCGTCACCGTGATCGTGGCCCGCTCCCTCGTCAAGCCGCTGCGCAGGCTGCGCACCGAGGCGCTGTCCATCGCCGGAGAGCGCCTGCCGGAGACCGTGCAGGGCATGCGCGAGCGGGGCGAGGTCACCGCGGTGGAGGTCCAGCCGATCGGCGTGGCCTCGGCCGACGAGATCGGGGAAGTGGCCCGGGCCTTCGACGAGGTCCACCGCGAGGCCGTACGGCTGGCGGGCGAGGAGGCGACGCTGCGCAGCAACGTCAACGCCATGTTCGTCAACCTCTCCCGGCGCAGCCAGACCCTGGTCGAGCGCCAGCTGGCGCTCATCGAGAGCCTGGAGCACGGCGAGCAGGACGAGGGCCGCCTCGGGAGCCTGTTCCGGCTGGACCACCTGGCCACCCGCATGCGCCGCAACAGCGAGAACCTCCTGGTCCTCGCGGGGCAGGAGCCCGCGAGGCGGTGGAGCCAGCCGGTCCCGCTGATCGACGTGGTCCGCGCCTCGCTGTCGGAGGTCGAGAACTACGAGCGGGTGGACCTGCGGCTGTCCGGCGGGGTCTCCGTGGCGGGCACGTCCGTCAACGACGTCGTCCACCTGATCGCCGAGCTCGTCGAGAACGCGATCTCCTTCTCCCCGAGGGAGACGAAGGTCATCGTGTCGAGCAACCGCATCGACGGCGGCGGCGTGATGGTGTCCGTCACCGACCTCGGCATCGGCATGACCGCCGAGGAGCTGGCGCAGGCGAACTGGCGGCTGGCCAACCCGCCGGTGGTGGACGTCTCGGTCTCCCGCCGGATGGGCCTGTTCGTGGTCGGCCGCCTGGCCCTGCGCCACGGCATCCGGGTGCAGCTCCGCCAGCAGGACAGCGGGGGCCTGACGGCGATGGTGCTCCTCCCGGAGAACCTGCTCGCCCCCACCGGGCAGCTGCCGGGAGCGCAGCCCGGGGCGCACGGCGGCGACTGGGGCGCGCAGGCGCCCTCGGCGGAGCGGCCTCCGGTGATGGCCAGCCCGGTCTCGCTGGACTCCTCCCGGCCCGCGTTCGCCTCCTTCGAGGCGGCGCAGCAGGCCTTCAACTCCTTCGACGCGGGCGCGCGCTTCGGCTCCTTCGACGCCTCGCAGTCCTCGTTCGCGGGGGACGGGCGCTCGCCGTTCGACGCCGTGCAGTCCTCGTTCGACGCGGGGCAGTCCTCCTCCTTCGGCGGGGACGGGCGCTCCTTCACGACGGAGGGCCACCCCGGCCGGGCGCCGGTCGACACCCCCTGGCCCGGGCACGTGCCGGCGCCCGGCACCGGTCCGGCCTGGCCGGCGGCCTCCCAGGAGAACCCGGGATCCTGGCCGAGCGCGCCCATGCGCGGGGACACCGGCGTGTGGCCGGACCCGCGCCAGGAGACGCGGGCCGGCGCGGGAACGCAGGCGCGCCGCACGTTCGACACCGAGGCGGACAGCACGGGCCCCCTGCCGGTGGTGCGCGAGCCCTCCGCGCTGGAGGAGGAGCGGGAGGAGTTCCTGCCGATCTTCGCGGCGGTGGAGTCCGACTGGTTCAGGAAGGCCGAGCCGGCCGCTCCCGCGGCGGACTCCGCGTCCGGCCCGGGCGCGGACCTGCAGGAGACGGCCGCGCTCCAGTCCCCGGTGCCCGCGGCCCCCGCCCAGGCGGCCGGGTCCGCCTGGTCCTCGCCGGCGGACGCCGGCTGGCAGGCGGCCCGGGCGGCCAGCGAGCCGGCGCTCGGCGGGGTCACCGGCGCGGGCCTGCCCAAGCGGGTGCCCAAGGCCAACCTCGTGCCGGGCACGGTCGCCCCCGACGCGGGCGGTGCTCCGCCGGCCCCCGCCCTCCGGCCGACCGTCTCCCCGGAGGCGGTGCGCAACCGGCTGGCGAGCTTCCAGAAGGGAGTACGGCAGGGCCGGGCGGTCGCGAGGGGGGAGGCCTCCGAGGAGCAGGCGTATCCCGGCTTCGGCCGGGACGTTGAAGGAAGCAGGGAGGAGCGGTGAGCGAGCCCATGACGATGACCGAGGAGGATGACCGGTGCGCGAACTGAGCCAGGCCGCTCGGGGGGTCAACTGGCTGATCACCGACTTCGTGAACAACGTCCCAGGCGTTGCGCACACGGTCGTGGTCTCGACGGACGGCCTGCCGCTGGCGTACTCGGACGGGTTCCCCCGGGACCGGGCCGACCAGCTGGCCGCGGTCGCGGCCGGGCTGCTCAGCCTGACCCAGGGCGCCTCCCGGGTCTTCGAGGGCGGCGCGGTCACCCAGACCGTGGTGGAGATGCAGCGCGGACTGCTGCTCATCATGTCGATCAGCGACGGCTCCTGCCTCGCGGTGCTCGCCTCGCCCGACTGCGACATGGGCCTGGTGGCCTACCAGATGACCCTGCTCGTCGAGCGGGCCGGCCAGGTGCTGACGCCGGCCGTCCGCGCCGAACTCCAGGCCTCCCACCCCCGGTGACGACCCGAGCGGGCGCACCGGGGCACTTCCCTTTCGGAGCCGAAGGAGCCCGTGCATGAGAGACGAGGGAAGAGATCGGTCAGCATCCGGGCCGCGGCGCGTCGGCGCCGCGGCGGACACCGCCCTAGGAGGACGCCGTGGCAGGCCGCGGATGGCCAGGTGAGGGCGACCCGCTGGGCGGGCCGCCCCACCAGTCGACGGACGACGCCCGCATGCAACCGGGCGGCCCCGGTCACCCGGCGCAGCCGGGCATGCCCGCGCAGCACATGCAGCCGGGCGGTCCCGGCTATCCCGGGCAGCCGGGCGGTCCCGGCTACCCCGGGCAGCACATGCAGCAGCCGGGCGGCCCGTCGCATCACGTGCAGCCGGCGCCGGCGGAGCAGAGTTCCCTGGTCCGCCCCTACGCCGTGACCGGAGGGCGGACCGCCCCCCGGACCCAGCTCGCCATGGAGGCGCTGGTCTCCTCGGCGACCTCGATTCACCATGATCTATCCACCCGCACTCCGGAGTATCAGGCGATCAGCGCCCTGTGCCGGCAAGTGCGTTCGGTCGCTGAGATCTCCGCGATGCTCCGCATCCCCCTCGGCGTCACCCGGATCCTCGTCGCGGACATGGCGGCAGAGGGGCTGGTCCAGTTGCATCAGCCGCAGCTGAACGCGGGCAAGCCGGATCTCAACCTGCTGGAAAGGGTGCTCAGTGGACTTCGCAGGCTCTAGCCGGGGTGCCGGCCTCACCTCGACGAAGATCGTCGTCGCCGGCGGCTTCGGCGTGGGAAAGACCACGTTCGTGGGTGCGGTGTCGGAGATCCTCCCGCTGACCACGGAGGCGGTGATGACCGACGCCAGCGCCGGCATCGACGACGTCGGCCTCACCCCCAACAAGACCACGACCACGGTCGCCATGGACTTCGGCCGGGTCTCCCTGGACCGCGACCTGATCCTGTACCTGTTCGGCACGCCCGGGCAGCACCGGTTCTGGTTCATGTGGGACGACCTGGTCCGCGGCGCCATCGGCGCGGTCGTGCTGGTCGACACCCGCCGCCTGGCCGACAGCTTCCCGGCGATCGACTACTTCGAGGAGGCCAAGCTCCCCTTCGTGGTCGCGCTCAACGGCTGGGACGGCACCCACCCGCACGCCGAGGAGGAGGTGCGGGAGGCGCTGACGCTCGCCCCGAACATCCCGATCTCGCGGACCGACGCGCGCTCCCGGGACGCGGTGAAGAGCACGCTCATCACGCTGGTCGAGCACGCTCTGACGATGCGGATGGCCGTCCCGGGCTGGGGCCGCTAGGGGCGGGGGACCCCCTCCCTCGCCGCCGCGCGGCCCGGCGGCGCCTCACCGGGGCGCCGGGTACGGCCGTCAGCGGATAGGCTGGGAGGTCGAGTCGCAGACCTGTAGCGCAGAGGCTGGCCAATCACGTGTTCGAGACGCTTTCCGACCGGCTCACATCGGTCTTCTCCTCCCTCCGATCCAAGGGTCGGCTCTCCGACGCCGACATCGACGCGACGTGCCGCGAGATCCGCATCGCGCTGCTCGAGGCCGACGTCGCGCTGCCCGTGGTCAAGACGTTCGTCGCCCAGGTCAAGGAGCGCGCCCGCGGAGCCGAGGTCTCCCAGGCGCTGAACCCGGCCCAGCAGGTCGTCAAGATCGTCAACGACGAGCTGATCGAGATCCTCGGCGGTGAGACCCGGCGGCTCCGCTACGCGAAGACCCCGCCGACCGTCATCATGCTCGCCGGTCTCCAGGGAGCCGGCAAGACCACGCTGGCGGGCAAGCTCGCCCGCTGGCTGCGGGAGCAGAACCACACCCCGCTGCTGGTCGCCGCCGACCTCCAACGGCCCAACGCGGTCCAGCAGCTCTCGGTCGTGGCCGAGCGGGCGGGGGTCGCGGTCTACGCGCCCGAGCCGGGCAACGGGGTCGGCGACCCGATCGCCGTGGCCCGCCAGTCGATCGACCACGCCCGCCGGCAGCAGCACGACGTCGTCATCATCGACACCGCCGGCCGCCTGGGCATCGACCAGGAGCTGATGAAGCAGGCGGCGGACATCCGCGACGCGGTCACGCCCGACGAGGTCCTGTTCGTCGTCGACGCCATGATCGGCCAGGACGCCGTCTCCACGGCCCAGGCGTTCATGGACGGCGTCGGCTTCGACGGGGTGGTGCTCACCAAGCTCGACGGCGACGCGCGCGGCGGCGCGGCCCTCTCGGTCCGGCACATCACCGGCAAGCCGATCATGTTCGCGTCCACCGGTGAGAAGCTCGAGGACTTCGACGCCTTCCACCCGGACCGGATGGCCTCCCGCATCCTCGACATGGGCGACATCCTCACCCTGATCGAGCAGGCGCAGAAGACCTTCGACGAGGAGCAGGCCGCCAAGATGGCGGGCAAGCTCACCTCGGGTGAGGGCTTCACGCTGGAGGACTTCCTCGAGCAGATGATGATGGTCCGCAAGATGGGGCCCATCAAGAACCTCCTCGGCATGATGCCCGGCATGGGGCAGATGCGCGACCAGATCAACCAGGTCGACGACCGCGACCTGGACCGGATCGCCGCCATCATCCGCTCGATGACCCCGGGTGAGCGGCAGGACCCGAAGATCATCAAGGGGTCGCGCCGCGAGCGCATCGCCAAGGGGTCCGGCGTCACGGTGACCGAGGTGAACAACCTGGTCGTCCGGTTCTTCGAGGCCCAGAAGATGATGAAGCGGATGGCCGGCGGCATGGGCATCCCCGGGATGCCCGGCGGGCGCAAGGCCGCCAAGGCGGCCCAGAAGAAGTCCGCCAAGGGCCGCCGCGTCAGCGGAGACCCGCGCAAGGCCGCGCTCGGCAAGGGCGCCAAGACTCCTGACGCGGGCCCTGACATGAGCGGCGCCCTCGGCAACCTGGGCGCCGGCCAGCTCCCTCCCGGCCTGGAGCTCCCGCCGGGCTTCGACCCCTCCAAGTTCAAGCTTCCGGGTCAGTGATGAGTGACGACGGCGGCGACAGGTTCCACGGGCGCGCCCGCTGGATCTGGCTGGTCATCATGGTGGGCTTCATCACCATCGCGGCGCTGGAGCTCCTGGGCGTCCGGCCCAAGTGACGCCCGGATGACGCCCGGATGACGCGGTGCGGGCGACCCCACGGGGCGCCCGCCCGAGGACTTTCCCCTTTCCGGACACGGAAGAAGGGGATCGGTTGGCCGGGCATCCCCAGATGTCTGGCACAATTGCATGTTGGAACATCGTGGCCACGCGGGCGCCCTCTAACCCCCGCCGGTCGCGCCTGTCCCTGCAGCGGCCGGCTCTTCGCGCCCCACTCGACGAGACGCCGCTGACCCACGCTCTAATGCAGGAGAGACCACACCAGTGGCAGTCAAGATCAAGCTCAAGCGGCTCGGCATGATCCGCAACCCGCAGTACCGCGTCGTCGTCGCCGACAGCCGAACCAAGCGTGACGGCCGGGCGATCGAGGAGATCGGCCTGTACCACCCGAAGGAGAACCCCTCGCGCATCGAGATCGACGCCGAGCGGGCGGCCTACTGGCTGAGTGTCGGCGCGCAGCCGACCGAGCCGGTGCTGAAGCTCCTCAAGCTCACCGGTGACTGGCAGAAGTTCAAGGGCGAGCCCGCTCCGGCTCCGCTCCTGGTCGCCGAGCCCAAGGCCGACCGCCACGCCGCCTACGAGTCCGCGGCCAAGGAGGCGCTGTCCCTGGACGCCGCCACCACGCCGAAGAAGTCGGCCAAGAAGGCCGCTCCCAAGGCCGAAGAGGCCGCCGCCGAGACCCCGGTCGAGCCGGCCGCCGCCGAGGAGAAGCCGGAAGGCGAGGCCTGAGATGCTCGAGGAGGCCCTCGAGCACCTGGTGAAGGGCATCGTCGAGCATCCCGACGACATCCAGGTTCACGCCCGCCGCATCCGCAGCGGGCGGGTGCTTGAGGTCCGGGTCCACCCCGAGGACCTGGGCAAGGTCATCGGCCGCGGTGGCCGTACGGCGAAGGCGCTCCGCACGGTGGTGAACGCCCTCGGCGACGGCAAGTACATCCGGGTCGACCTGCTCGACCTGGACGAGGCCCGCTAGGCCCCGGCCGACACGAGATCCATCGAGCGGACGGGTCACCCACCGGTGTGGGTGACCCGTCTGCTTTCTTTCGACACGACACTCAGGAGACGGGCGTGCAGCTTGTCGTAGGCCGGATCGGCCGTCCGCACGGGCTCCGCGGCGATGTGACCGTCGAGGTCCGCACCGACGACCCGGAGAGCCGCTTCGCCTCCGGGGCGGTGCTCGCCACCGACCCCGCGTCCGCCGGTCCGCTCGTCGTCGCGTCCCGGCGCTGGCACTCCGGGACCCTGCTGGTCCGCTTCGCGGGCGTGGACGACCGCGACCGGGCCGAAGACCTCCGCGGCACCATGCTCGTCGTCGACTCGGCGGACATCCCGCCCTCCGACGACCCCGACGAGTTCCACGACCACCAGCTCATCGGCCTCACCGTCGTCACCCCCGACGGGGAGCGGGCCGGCGAGGTCGTCGACGTGCTCCACCACGGCCAGGACCTGCTGGTCGTACGGCGCGGCGGCGCGGACGTCTACGTGCCGTTCGTGAAGGCGCTGGTCCCGGAGATCGACCTGGAGGCGGGGACCCTGCTCGTGGACGGGCCGCCGGGACTGCTGGACCCGGACCAGATGGCCTGACCATGCGCATCGACATCATCTCGATCTTCCCCGAGTACTTCGCCCCGCTCGACGTCTCCCTCATCGGCAAGGCCCGGGAGCGCGGCATCCTCGACGTCCGCCTGCACCAGCTCCGCGACTGGACGCACGACGTGCACCGCACCGTGGACGACACCCCCTACGGCGGCGGCCCCGGCATGGTCATGAAGCCCGGCCCGTGGGGCGAGGCCATCGACGACGTGCTCGCCGCCGATCCGGGGTCCCGGCCGCGGATCATCGTGCCGACTCCGAGCGGCGTGCCCTTCACTCAGCGGCTCGCCATGGACTACGCCGCGGAGCCGTGGCTGCTGTTCACCCCCGCGCGCTACGAGGGCATCGACTCCCGGGTCATGGCCGAGTACGGCTCGCGCCTGCGGGTGGACGAGGTCAGCATCGGCGACTACGTGCTCGCCGGAGGCGAGGCCGCGGTGCTGGTGATGGTCGAGGCCGTCGGACGGCTGCTGCCCGGGGTACTGGGCAACGCCCGCTCCGCGGTGGACGACTCGTTCGCACCCGGGGCCATGGAGAACCTGCTGGAGGGCCCGGTCTACACCAAGCCGCCAGAGTGGCGGGGCAGGGAGATCCCCGAGGTCCTGCTCTCCGGCCACCACGGGAAGATCGCCCGCTGGCGCCGGGACGAGGCGCTGCGCCGGACCGCGAGGAACCGCCCCGAGCTGCTGGCCGCGCTCGATCCGGAGAGCACGGACAAGCACGACCGGCGGCTCCTGGAGGAGCTCGGATTTCCGGTGGAGCGCGAGAATATGGCACACTGAACCATTGCCGCCGACTGCCCGCAGGCCGGCGCGCGTCGCCGGGCCGCAGCTCCCGGCTTCACGACCGACACATCAGTCCAGCATGTGCGTCCATCACGATGCCGCCCCGGCGCGGCCGGGTGGACCTCCGCGTGCTCGCGTAAATGAGGTACCACTGTCATGCACACGCTGATCACCGAGCTCGAGAAGGCCACGCTCCGCAGCGACGTCCCGGACTTCCGGCCCGGCGACACGCTCGAGGTCCACGTCCGGGTCATCGAGGGCAACCGCTCCCGTGTCCAGATCTTCAAGGGCTTCGTGCTGCGCCGTCAGGGCGGTGGCGCCCGTGAGACCTTCACCGTCCGCAAGATCAGCTACAGCGTCGGCGTCGAGCGGACCTTCCCGGTCCACAGCCCGGTCATCGAGAAGATCAACGTCGTGACGCGCGGTGACGTCCGTCGCGCCAAGCTCTACTACATGCGCGACCTGCGCGGCAAGGCCGCCCGCATCCGCGAGAAGCGCGAAGCCCGCTAGTCGCACGCGGTGTCGCCCCGGCCCGCCTCCCTCTGGGAGGCGGGCCGGTCGCATGTCCGGGCATGCGGCCTGCGCGGGCGACCGTACCGCCGGGAGCCGGAGGAACGCGCGGAGACGGGACAACGCTGATGCAATCAGGGGCGGCCCTTAACCCGCGGCCTCGGCCATCGCGCCTCCGCCATCATCTAGGCTCGTCAGCGATGACTAACGAGGGCCAGGCAAGCGGCGGGGAATCGCCCCGGTCTGTCGAGGACGAGGTGGACGTGGTCGCGGAAGACACCAAGAAGACCGCCAAGGGCGGCAAGGACAAGAAGAAGGGCTCCTTCTGGAAGGAGTTGCCCGTCTTGGTGGTCGTCGCGCTGCTGCTCGCGCTCGTCATCAAGACCTTCATCGTCCAGGCCTTCTACATCCCGTCGGAGTCGATGGAGAACACCCTCCTGAAGAACGACCGGGTCCTGGTCAACAAGCTCGTCTACCACGTCCGCGACATCGAGCGCGGCGACGTGGTGGTCTTCTCCGGCGTGGACTCCTGGGACGGCGAGGTGCAGATCGAGGAGCCGTCCAACCCCTTCGCGGCCTTCTTCCACTGGGTCGGCACCGCCTTCGGCGTGGTGCCCGGTGAGAAGGACTACATCAAGCGGGTCATCGGCGTTCCGGGGGACGTCGTGAAGTGCTGTGACAAGCAGGGCCGGGTCACGGTCAACGGGGTGGCCCTCGACGAGAGGCAGTACCTCTACCCGCACGACCAGCCGGCCATGGACGACTTCGAGATCAAGGTCCCGCCGGGCCGGCTGTGGGTCATGGGCGACCACCGGGGGGTCTCCCTCGACTCCCGGGCGCACCAGGGCGATCCCGGCGGCGGGACGATCCCGATCGACCAGGTGATCGGCCGGGCGTTCGTCATCGTCTGGCCCTTCTCCAGGGCCACGACTCTCCCCATTCCTGACACGTTCAGCCAGCCGGCGCTGAACGCCGCCGCAGCCGTGGGAGGGGCGACCCCGCTCCTCGCGGGCTTCGCCGGGGCGGTTCCGCTGGTGCTGTGGCGTCGTCGCCGACGCGCGAGGCGGTAGCCGTACCCCATGACAGTCGAACCCGACAACAAGCAGGACGACGTGCCGGAGGACGAGGGCGGGCCCGGCCCGGACGACGGGCGGGACGAGGGCCCCGGCGGTGGCCGGGACGGGTCCTCCCGCAAGGGCAGCCTGCGTGAGACGCTGATCCTGCTGGTCTCCGGCGTCGTCGTGGCGCTGCTGCTCCAGGCGTTCGTCTTCCAGTCCTTCTGGATCCCCTCGGAGTCGATGGAGAACACCCTCGTCGAGGACGACCGGGTGGTCGTCAACAAGCTGCACGGCGCGACCGAGCGCGGCGACGTGGTGGTCTTCAAGGGGTGGGACGGCGAGGACACCATCAAGAGGGTCATCGCGATCGGCGGCGACACCGTCAGGTGCTGCGACGCCCAGAAGCGGATCACCGTGAACGGCGTGCCGATCGAGGAGAAGGACTACCTCCACCCTGACGACCTCCCCTCGGGGGACGCGTTCGAGAAGGTGGTCCCGAAGGGCCGCCTGTGGGTCATGGGCGACCACCGCTCGCAGTCCCGCGACTCCCGCAGCTGGGAGGAGCAGGCGGGCGACGGCACGATCTCGGAGGACGACGTGATCGGGCGGGCCTTCGCGATCTACTGGCCGTTCTCGCGGGCGGCGATCCTCTCCACTCCCGAGACGTTCACCAGGACGTTCACCAAGGGCGGATAGCCCGCTTCCGGTGGAGAGGGCGGTGAGGTCTGGCCGGACGGGACCGATGGGTGAGAATGAAGTGGGGGCCGGCGTCGCCTGATCGGGCGGGCCGGAAAGGCGTGTGACAGGAGGACCGGTATGAGCGCAGAGGATCTCGAGAAATATGAGACCGAGATGGAGCTGCAGCTTTACCGCGAATACCGCGACGTGGTCGGCCTGTTCACCTACGTCGTGGAGACCGAGCGGCGCTTCTATCTCACCAACTCCGTCGACCTGGACGTCCGCACGGCCGAGAACGGCGACGTGTTCTTCGACGTGAAGATGCAGGACGCCTGGGTCTGGGACATGTACCGGCCGGCCAGGTTCGTCAAGAACGTCCGCGTGGTCACCTTCAAGGACGTCAACGTCGAGGAGCTGGCCAAGTCCGACCTGGAGATGCCGAAGGAGGGCTTCTCCGGCTGAGGACTTCTCCACAGGCGCCCCCGCCTCCGGCCGGATGTCCACAGAGTCAGGCTCGGGCGGACCGTGAGGCCGTGAGCTGAGCGAAGGTCTGGAACCGGAGGTGGTTCCATGGCCGCGAAGGACGAGCTCGGCAGGCACGGCGAGCAGATCGCCGTCGACTATCTGCAGGCGCACGGCATGCAGATCCTGGATCGCAACTGGCGGTGCCGGGCCGGTGAGATCGACGTGGTCGCCCGGGACGGGCGGGCACTCGTCGTGGTGGAGGTGAAGACCCGCTCCGGGCGGAGCCACGGCACCGCCTTCGAGGCGGTGACCGGGGCGAAGCTGGCCCGGCTGCGCGGGCTGGCCGGTAGGTGGCTGGGCGGGCGGTGCGAGCGGTTCGACTCCGTCCGGGTCGACGTGGTGGCGCTGGAGCGCTTCGCGGGGGAGTTCGTCATCCGCCACGAGCGGGGGGTGTGCTGATGCCCTCCGAGCCGTTCTCCGCGTCCTCCGGGTCGTCCCGTGTGCCCTCCGGACCGTCAGCCGGGCGGCCGGACGCCCCCGGGCTGTCGTGGATCGTCCGCCCTGTCCCGGGGGTGGTGTGAGTGACCGTCGCACGCACGCACTGCGTCTGCCTGATCGGGGTCACCGGGCACGTGGTCGACGTCGAGGCCGACGTCGGCAGCGGTGTGGCGGGCACGCATCTGATCGGCATGCTCGACACCGCGCTGAGCGAGGCGCGCGACCGGGTCCGCTCGGCGGTGGTCAACAGCCGTCACGCCTGGCCGGACGCGCGCATCACCGTGAGCCTGTTCCCCGCGAGCCTGCCCAAGCGCGGCAGCATGTTCGACCTGGCGATCGCGGTGGCGCTGCTCGCCGCGGCGGGGATCGTGCCCAGGCAGCGGGTCGCCCCGCTGTTCTTCCTCGGCGAGCTCGGTCTCGACGGGTCGGTCAGACCGGTGCGGGGCGTGCTCCCCGCCGTGCTGGCCGCGGTCGCCGCCGGCGCCCGCACGGTCGTCGTCCCTGCGGGCAACGCGGCCGAGGCGGGCCTGGTGCCGGACGTGACGGTGGTCCCGGTCCGGGCGCTGGCCGACCTGGTGGGCTGGCTGCGTGCCGGCGACCCCGGCGGCCCGCCCCGTTCCGATGGTGTCCCGGCGGACGGCGGGACCGGATCCGGTCAGGGGAGCGGAGCCGGTGCCCCGGACGGTCCGGACGGCTGGGACGGTCCGGGGCCGCCGGACGAGCCGGACGGGCGGGGCGGCGCGGACCGGCCCGGAGGGGAGGGCTCCGCCGGGACCGCTCCCGACCTGAGCGACGTGGCAGGTCAGCCCTTCGCCCGCCGGGCCCTGGAGATCTGCGCAGCCGGAGGCCACAACCTCTGGATGCTGGGAGCACCGGGAACCGGGAAGACCATGCTCGCCGAACGGCTCCCGACCCTCCTCCCGGCTCTGGAACGCGACCAGGCGCTCGAGGTGACGGCGATCCACTCGGTCGCCGGGACGCTCCCGGCCGACCGGCCGATGCTGACCCGTCCGCCCTTCATGGCGCCCCATCACACGGCGACCATCGCGGCCGTCATCGGCGGCGGCAGCGGGACGATCCAGCCTGGTGCGGTCTCGCTGGCCCACGGAGGGGTCCTGTTCCTGGACGAAGCCCCCGAATTCGCGATGAGCGTCCTCGACGCGCTCCGCCAGCCCCTCGAGTCGGGCCGGGTGACGGTGTCCAGGTCGCTGGGCTCGGTCACGTTCCCGGCCAGGTTCATGCTCGTGCTGGCGGCCAACCCGTGCCCGTGCGCGCAGCCGTCCCGGCCGGGGGAGCCCTGCCGGTGCTCCCCCAGTGCCCGCCGCCGCTACCTGGCCCGGCTCTCCGGCCCGTTGCTGGACCGCGTCGACGTCAAGGTGACCTTGGTACGGGCGACCCGGCGGGAGCTGCTCGCCGACCGCCGGTTCATCGAGCCGAGCCGGACGGTGGCCGAGCGGGTGCTCCTGGCCAGAGAACGGGCCGCGAAGCGGTTCGCGGGCAGGCCCTGGAGACGCAACGCGGAGGTGCCCACCGGCGCCCTGCACACCGACTACCGGCTGTCGGCGAAGGTGATGTCACCGCTGCTGAGATGTCTGGACAACGGCGTGCTGAGCGCCCGGGGACTCGACCGGGTGCTCAGGGTCGCCTGGACGCTGGCGGATCTGAAGGACGGCGGCAGGCCCAGGGCCGAGGAGGTCAACGCGGCGCTCGGGTTGTGGCTGGGGGAGGAACGGTGAGGGAACGGCTCGCACGGGTCACATTGATGCGGCTGGCCGAGCCCGGTGACGCGGTGATGGGCAGGCTCGTGGCCTCCTGCGGTCCGGAGGCGGCCGTCGAGCAGGTCCGGCGGGGGGCTCTGGACCCGGAGTTCGTCCGGTGGTTCGCGAGCACCCGGCGCGGACGCTCGGCAGGCGGCACAGGGGAGGCGGACGTGCGGCTCGACCGGATCCTCGCCGCCTGGGCGGCCCGGCTGGAGGCGGCGGACCCCGCCGGAGACCTGGCCGCGGGCGAACGGGCGGGAGCCCGCCTGGTCGTGCCGGGTGAGCCGGAGTGGCCCACCCAGCTGGACGACCTGCTGGACTCCCGGCCCCATGCCCTGTGGCTGCACGGGCAGGCGAACCTGCGCTTCGCCTGCATCCGGTCGGTCGCGATCGTCGGCTCCAGGGCCGCCACCCCCTACGGGGCGCATGTCGCGGCGGAGTTCGGTGCGGGGCTGAGCGAGCGGGGACACGGGGTGGTCTCCGGGGGCGCGTACGGCGTCGACGGCGCGGCCCACCGCGGAGCCCTCGCGGGGGGCGCGCCCACCGTCGCCGTGCTCGCCTGCGGCACCGACGTCTCCTATCCCAGCGCGCACCACGACCTGTTCGAGGTCGTGCGGACTCGGGGTCTGATGGTGAGCGAGAGCCCCATGGGGGTGCGGCCCACCCGGCCGCGTTTCCTCGTCCGCAACCGGATCATCGCCGCGCTGGCCCGGGGGACGGTGGTCATCGAGGCGGCCGTGCGCAGCGGAGCGCTCAACACGGCCGGTCACGCGGTCGCACTGAACCGGATCCTGGCCGCCGTGCCGGGGCCGGTGACCTCCGACACCTCCACCGGGTGCCACCGGCTGATCCGCCAGGGCGCGGCGACCTGCGTCACCACCCCAGCGGAGATGGCCGAGCTGGTCGGAGCCATCGGAAGCGACCTGGCTCCCGAGCCGAGAGGCCCGGTTCTCCCGCGCGACCGGCTCGCTCCCGAGGTCCGCCGGGTCCTGGAGGCGGTGCCCGCGCGGATCGGGGCGGGCCCGGCGGTGATCGCGGTGGAGGCGGGCGTCGATCTGGAGACGGTGCTCTCCTGCCTGGGCGGGCTGGCCGCCGCCGGATACGTCGAGAAGACCTCCCGGGGCTGGCGCCTGTGCCCGGAGGAGCCTTCCAGCGGGTAGGCGGCCCGGAGAGCCTTCCGCCGTCAGGGGGCCCGGCGGAGCGGTGCCGCCCAGGGGACTTCACCGGTCCGGAGCGGTGCGTCAGGGAGCTCCGCCGGTCCGGAGCGGTGCCGTCAGGAGGCCCGGCGGAGCGGTGCGTCAGGGGGCTCCGCCGGTCCGGAGCGGTAGGAGCCGGACCTGACCGTGGCCCAGGAGGAGCAGCGGGTCGAGATAGCGCCGGCCGTGGAGCAGGCCCCAGTGCAGGCAGCCGGTCGGGCAGTGCCCGGCCGCGGCTTCGACCGTGCCGATGACCTCGCCCCGTTCGATCGCCTGGCCGTGCCGCACCGACGCGCGGACCGGGAGGTAGGTGGTGCGCAGGCCTGCGGAGTGGAGCACGGTGACGACACCGCGACCGGCGAGGGGGCCGGCGTAGCCGACCGTCCCCGGGCCCGCCGCGTGGACCGGGGTGCCGGAGGGTGCGGCGAGGTCGACGCCCCGGTGCCCGGAGAGCCAGGGCTGAGGGGGAGGGGCGAAGGCCCGCAGGATCCGGGGGCGTCCAGGGAGCGGCCACGCCCAGCGAGCCGCGGCCGCCGGCCCGCTCCGGGGCGTGTCCGCCGGCGTGGCGGGTGGTTCAGCGGCGGCGGGCTCCACGCCTGCGGGGCTCGGGGAGGGACGCCCGGACGCGGTCGCCCGGTCCATCACGCGATCTGCCGCGCGGTCCGTCGCACGAGTCGCGTCGGTGGGCTCCGGAGTCGCGGCCAGGAGCGCCGGCAGAAGGGCCAGGGCCGGGAGGGAACGGGAGGTCACAGGCGCAAGCATGAACGGCGGAGGTCCGCCCGCGCTGCGGCGAACGGGATTCTGTGGACAGACCGGCGGCGTTGCGAATGTGGCAGGGACAGACCGGCGGTGTTGCGGATGTGGCAGGGACAGACCGGCGGTGTTGCGGATGTGGCGGGGGCGGATCGGCGGATCGGCGGGTCGGTGGTGTTGCGGACGTGGCGGGGGCGGACGGCGGGTGCGCTCCGGCCTCCCGGACCGGGGGCCGACGGCCGCCTCCACGCGGTGGTCGGGCGTGGTTTGACCCTGAAAGGTCAGGGTGCGGCGCCGCGGCGGGTACACTTTCCGATGGCCTGTAACTCACGGGCTGACTTCGCATGCCCCATCCGGGGCCGTTTCCCTCGGTCCGGGCGAGAGCCCGGCTGGAGCGGTCCGGGGGCATCAGGGCGGTGGCCGAAGGCCGCCGCGTCAACCGAGAACAGCGCTCAGCGATGGGCGCCCCGACCTGGAGGACAATCACATGTCCACCCCCGTCGTCACCATGCGACAGCTGCTCGAGAGCGGCGTGCACTTCGGTCACCAGACCCGGCGCTGGAACCCGAAGATGAAGCGCTTCATCTTCACCGAGCGCAACGGCATCTACATCATCGACCTGCAGAAGTCGCTCGCCTTCATCGACCGGGCGTACGACTTCGTCAAGGAGACCGTCGCGCACGGCGGCACGATCATGTTCATCGGCACGAAGAAGCAGGCGCAGGAGGCCATCGCCGAGCAGGCCGCCCGCGTCGGCATGCCGTACGTCAACCAGCGCTGGCTGGGCGGCATGCTCACCAACTTCTCCACCGTGCACAAGAGGCTCCAGCGCCTCAAGGAGCTCGAGGAGCTCGACTTCGACAACGTCGCCGCGTCGGGGCTCACCAAGAAGGAGCTCCTCATGCGCCGCCGCGAGAAGGAGAAGCTGGAGCGCACCCTCGGCGGCATCCGCGACATGTCCCGCGTGCCCAGCGCGGTGTGGGTCGTCGACACCAAGAAGGAGCACATCGGGATCAGCGAGGCCCGCAAGCTCAACATCCCGGTCGTCGCGATCCTCGACACCAACTGCGACCCCGACGAGGTCGACTACCCGATCCCGGGTAACGACGACGCCATCCGCGCCGTCGGCCTGCTGACCCGCGTCGTCGCCGACGCCGTCGCCGCCGGCCTCATGGCCCGCGCCGGTGCGGCCCGCGGCGGCGAGGACAAGCCGGCCGTCGCCGGTGGCGCCGAGCCGCTGGCCGAGTGGGAGCAGGAGCTTCTCGCGGGCGCCCCCGAGGCCGAGGCCGCCCCGGCCGCCGAGACCGAGGCGGAGGCCGCCCCGGCCGCCGAGGCCGAGACCGAGGCGGAGGCCGCCCCGGCCGCCGAGAACGACGCCGACGCCGAGGCCGCCCCGGCCGCCGACGCCGAGCAGGCCTAGTTCCTCCTCGTACGGCGCAGCCGTACGACTCGCAAGGCTCTTTCCGGGTGGGCGTGCCCGTCGCGGGGACGCCCACCCGATCCACCCAGCCTGATCTCGTGCCGACTCTCTGAGATCAGTGACGACTCCCACGAGGAAAAGACAATGGCTTCCGTGAACATGGCCGACGTCAAGCGGCTTCGTGAGCTGACCGCGGCCGGCATGATGGACTGCAAGAAGGCTCTGGAGGAGTCCGAGGGCGACTTCGACCGCGCCGTCGAGCTCCTGCGCCTCAAGGGCGCCAAGGACGTCGGCAAGCGCGAGGCGCGCACCGCCTCCAACGGCCTGGTCGCCCTGAAGCAGGACGGCGACTCCGTCGCCGCGCTGCTGGAGCTCAACTGCGAGACCGACTTCGTGGCCAAGGGCGAGCGCTTCCAGGAGGTCGCGGCGCAGGTCGTCGAGCACGTCCTGGCGACCAAGCCGGCCGACGTCCCCACCCTGCTCGAGTCGCAGCTCAACGGCAAGACCGTCAAGGAGCTGCTGGACGAGACCAACGCCGCGCTCGGTGAGAAGATCGAGATCCGGCGCTTCGCGGTCCTCGAGGGCGGCTACGTCGGCGCCTACATGCACCGGACCGACCCGCAGCTCCCGCCGGCGGTCGGTGTCCTCGTGCAGCTCGACGCCGCCAACGCCCAGGTCGCCAAGGACATCGCGCAGCACGCCGCCGCGATGGCCCCGAAGTACCTCAGCCCTGAGCAGGTCCCCGCGGACGTCATCGAGAAGGAGCGCGCGCTCTTCGAGGAGATGACCCGCGAGGAGGGCAAGCCCGAGGCCGCCATCGGCAAGATCGTCGACGGCCGCGTCAACGGCTGGTACAAGGACTTCACCCTGCTCCAGCAGGCGTTCGTGAAGGACAACAAGAAGTCCATCCAGAAGTTCGCCGAGGAGAACGGCGTCAAGGTCGAGGCCTTCGTCCGCTTCAAGGTCGGCCAGGCTTAGGCTTAGACCAGCTTCTCTCAGCAGAACACCCCTACGAGGAGGCCGCCGTCGTGCAGGAGAATCCAGAACCCGCTGCGTCGGCGGTTTCGTCGTATGCGGGCACGCTTCGCTGGAAGCGCGTCATGCTGAAGCTGTCCGGCGAGGCCTTCGCCGGCAGCGAGCCGATGGGCATCGACCCGGTCGTGGTCGGCCACCTGGCCGACTCGATCGCGGAGGCGGTCCGCGGGGGCGTGCAGGTCGCGGTCGTGGTCGGCGGGGGCAACATGTTCCGCGGCGCGGCCCTGTCCGCGGGCGGCATGGACCGCGCCCGGGCCGACTACATGGGCATGCTCAGCACCGTCATCAACTGCCTGGCGCTCCAGGACTTCCTGGAGAAGCGGGGCATCGAGACCCGCGTCCAGACGGCCATCACCATGCAGCAGGTGGCCGAGCCCTTCCTGCCCCGCCGCGCCATCCGCCACCTCGAGAAGGGGCGGGTGGTGATCTTCGGCGCGGGACTGGGCTCGCCGTTCTTCTCCACCGACACCTGCGCCGCCCAGCGCGCGCTGGAGATCGGCGCCCAGGCGCTGCTCAAGGGCACCCAGGTGGACGGTGTCTACGACGCCGACCCCCGGAAGAACCCCGACGCCGTCAGGTTCGATCATCTCGAATATGGTGAGGTGCTGACCCGCGGCCTCGGCGTCATGGACGCCACCGCCATCAGCCTCTGCATGGACAACGGCCTGCCGATCGTCGTCTTCGACCTCATGGGCGAGGGCAACATCCTGCGGGCGGTGCACGGTGAGAAGATCGGCACACTGGTGAGTCCGGCAGGGAAATAGGAAGCGAACCTGACGAGCGAGCGGAGCGGTACGCGACGGAGGAGCGGCCCGCGAAGCGCGTGAGGAGGGCGAGTGACCAGAAGACAGGGAGCGAGCCCGACGGAGCGAGCGGAGCGGTACGCGGCACGGGTCCGCCGGAGGTGATCCTCCGGCGGGCGGCGGCCCGCGAAGCGAGTGAGGAATGGTGAGTGACCCAGAAGACTAGGGAGCCGCTGTGATCGACGAAACCCTCCTCGAAGCCGAGGAAAAGATGGACAAGGCCATCGGGGTGGCGAAGGACGACTTCGCCGGCATCCGCACGGGCCGCGTCACCCCGTCGATGTTCAACAAGATCAGCGCTGAGTACTACGGGACGATCACTCCCATTCAGCAGCTGGCCTCGTTCCACGTCCCCGAGGCTCGCATGGTCATCATCCAGCCCTACGACAAGGGCTCGATGGCCGCGATCGAGCGCGCGATCCGGGACTCCGACCTGGGCGTCAACCCGGGCAACGACGGCAATGTCATCCGGGTGGCCTTCCCCGAGCTGTCGGAGGAGCGCCGCAAGGAGTACATCAAGGTGGCCCGCACCAAGGCCGAGCAGTCCAAGGTCTCGGTGCGCAACATCCGCCGCCACGCCAAGGAGGTCCTCGACAAGCTGGTCAAGGACGGCGAGGCCGGCGAGGACGAGGTGCGTCGCGCGGAGAAGGAGCTCGACGACCTGACCCAGAAGCATGTCGCCAAGATCGACGAGCTGCTCAAGCACAAGGAAGCCGAGCTGCTCGAAGTCTGAGCCCGATCCTTGTCCTGCGCGGGCACTCCGCGCGGGACAAGGATTTTGTGTATGAGAGTGGGACCCCTTGGAATCTGCGGCGGGCGGTAGCCGTACCGGCCGGAATCTCCCCGCCGCGGTCGCGGTCGGGGCCGGTCTGGGAGCGGCGGTCATCCTCTCCCTCTACTACGTCGAGGAGCTCTTCCTCGCCGTGGTGCTCGTGGCGGTGGGCGCCGGGGTGGTGGAACTGGTCCGGTCGCTCGCGACCAGGGACATCCGCGTCCCGGTGGTCCCGGTGCTGGCCGCGCTGGCCGCGATGCTCGCCGGGGGCTACTGGGGCGGGCCGGTCTGGCTCGTCGGCGTCTTCGCTACGGCCCTGCTGGTCCTGATGATCTGGCGGATGTTCGCCGGAACCGAGGGCTACGTCCGCGACACCGCCGCGACGGTCCTGGTCACCGCCTACCCGGCGCTGCTCGCCGGGTTCGTGGCGCTGCTGCTCGCCCAGGACCAGGGGCCGGACCGGGTGGTGGTCTTCATCGCCACCACCGTCGCCAGCGACATCGGCGGCTACTTCGCCGGAGTGCTCTTCGGCCGGCACAAGATGTCCCCGGTGATCAGCCCGAAGAAGACCTGGGAGGGCTTCGCGGGGTCGGCCCTGGCCTGCATGGCCGTCGGCGGCTGGCTGACGGCGTGGCTGCTGGAGGCCGAGGTCTGGAAGGGCGTGCTGATCGGCGCGGTCGTCGTGGTCGCCGCCACGCTCGGCGACCTGGTCGAGTCGGTGATCAAGCGGGACCTCGGGATCAAGGACATGAGCAGCGTGCTGCCCGGTCACGGCGGGATGATGGACCGCCTCGACTCCCTGGTCGCCGCGCTCATCCCGGTCTGGGCGCTGCTCACCCTGCTGGTCTGAGCGCTCTGCTGGTCTCTGAGGGCCCTGATGATCTGAGGGTCTTGCGGTCTTGAGCGCCTCATGGGCCCGGCCGCCCGCGGGTGCCCCGCGCCGGCGGCCGGGCCTAGCCCGTCCTCAGCAGCCGGTCGGCCGAGAGCCGGGGCGCCAGCGCCCGGTAGCCGTCCGACGCCGTCAGCCGGAGCTCGCCCGCGGTGACCGGGAGCAGCCAGAGCCAGCGCACGACGTCCCCGCCGAAGGTGAAGCCCGACAGGTCGGGCAGGCCGGGCAGCCGGGAGAGCAGGACGACGCCGCTGTAGTCCGGCCCCAGCGGGAACGTCTCCGGCCGGTGGTACCAGTGGGCGGTGTGCCCGTCGCCGAGCCAGGTGACCGAATGCCACGGATACTGGCCCAGCCAGACCAGCAGCCGGGCGGCCTCCCGGGGGTCCCCGCGGGTGGCGGTGGCGAGCTCGATCCTGGCGTAGGCGTCGGGCCGGTCGATGTACCGCTCGACCGAGGGCATGCGCTGGCAGCTCATGCCGACGGTGGACAGGATCGTGTGCCCGCGGCCCCGCTCCGGCGGGCGCTCGGTGATGCCCACGGCGGGGAGCCGCCCGCCGCCCGCGTCCCAGAACCGGCCCGCGGATCCGACGGCCCGGTCCAGGTGGCCCATCACGAACTGCTGGAACGAGGCCCAGGAGCCGTCGCCCGCGCGCCACTCCCAGTAGGACCGGGCCGCCGCCAGGCGCGGGGCCAGCTCGTCGCGGGCGTCCGCCAGCGACCAGGCGAACGGGGTCTCACCGATCATGTCGCGCGCGTATCCCGGCATGCCCCTGCCGATGTCGGCCCAGCCCGGAATGACCGCGAGGAGCTCGTCGTTCTCGTAGAGGGCGACGCCGTCGCCCTCCTCGAACCAGAGAGGCCGGAGGGATCCCAGCGGCGGTCTGCCCGAGGGGTGCCGGGTGTTCGCCCGGGGCACCACGGGAGGCAGCCCGGCGTCCAGGCGGACCGGATCGGCCGAGGGCGGGGCGGGCACGTGGTTGGCCAGCCAGACCGCTCCGTGCACGGTGCCGCCGGACGCGCACAGGTAAGCTACCGAGGACATCTCGTCGCGCTCGACCACCAGGGTCCGGCTCCCGTAGGGATTGACGTCGGTGAGCACGACCTCGACGCCGTCTCCCCTCGTCTCTGAGGGGCGGAATGTCGCCATACCTCCGGACTCTAGATCAGGGTCGAGCACCGCTTCGAGTATTCGCGCAACCGTCGAGAGAAGGCATTGGACGTGTCGACCACCAGCCAGACCGGGACCCCCGCCCCCGGCCAGCTCACCTTCGTGGCGCCCCGCCGGGCCAAGCCCGCGCGCCACCTGGCCGACCTGACCATGGCCGAGCGCCGGGCCGCGGTCGCCGAACTGGGGGAGAAGCCGTTCCGCGCCGACCAGCTCTCACGGCACTACTTCGACCGCCTCAACGGCGACCCGACCACGATGACCGACCTGCCCGCCGCGGCGCGCGAGAAGCTCGGCACCGCCCTGTTCCCGCGGCTGCTGACGCCGGTCCGGGAGATCACCTGCGACGGCGGCACCACCCGCAAGACGCTGTGGCGGCTCTTCGACGGCGCGCTGGTCGAGTCCGTGCTCATGCGCTACAGCGACCGCACCACGATGTGCGTCTCCTCGCAGGCGGGCTGCGGCATGAACTGCCCGTTCTGCGCCACCGGCCAGGCGGGCCTGACCCGGAACATGTCGACCGCCGAGATCGTCGAGCAGGTCGTCGCCGGGGCGCGCGAGCTGGCGAACGGCGAGGTCCCCGGCGGTCCCGGCCGGGTCGGCAACGTGGTCTTCATGGGCATGGGCGAGCCGCTGGCCAACTACAAGGCCGTCATCGGCGCGGTCCGCCGGCTGGTCGAGCCCGCCCCCGAGGGCCTGGGCATCTCCGCGCGCGGTGTCACGGTCTCCACCGTCGGCCTGGTCCCCGCAATCGGCAAGCTCGCCGCCGAAGGGCTGCCGGTGACGCTGGCGGTCTCCCTGCACGCCCCCGACGACGAGCTCCGCGACACCCTGGTGCCGATCAACACCCGGTGGAAGGTCGCCGAGGTGCTCGACGCGGCCTGGGACTACGCCGCCAGGACCAAGCGCCGCGTCTCCATCGAGTACGCCCTGATCAAGGACATCAACGACCAGGAGTGGCGGGCCGACCTGCTCGGCAAGCTCATCAGGAACAAGCTCGTGCACGTCAACCTGATCCCGCTCAACCCCACCCCCGGTTCCAAGTGGACGGCCTCGCGCCCCGAGGACGAGCGGGCCTTCGTCCGCCGCCTGGAGTACCACGGTGTCCCGGTCACGGTCCGCGACACCCGCGGCCGCGAGATCGACGGTGCCTGCGGCCAGCTCGCCGCCGCCGAGTAGGGGGGCGCGGCGGTCTTCCCGGACGGGAGGCCGGGGCGCGATCGTCACCAGAGGGATACAAGTGCCACACAAGTGCACTGCTGGATCCTCAGAGGGTGAACATCGTACGAATCTCCCTGACGGCGCTGATGGCAGGCGTCCTGACGGGATGCACCTATTCCGTTGAGGCCGACCTGACGGCCGGTTCCGCCGAGGCCGGCCCGACGGCCGGCACCGAGACGACCAAGGCACCCGGCTCCTTCGCCGAACCGTTCCCCGAGAGACTGTTCACGATGGACCGCGTCTCCGTCGAGCCCGCCGCGGGAGACGACGTGATCCCGGACGGACCGCACCACAAGTCCGCCGGTGGGCAGCTCACCGTGACCTACCGGAGCGGTTCGGGGGTCACCGCGGGCCAGCAGGTCACCGCCACCGGATCGCAGGCCCAGGTGAGCGACCTCAAGGGCGCCCTGGACTGGTTGACCGGGAAGGCGGGCAAGCCCGCCGGCGCGAGGACGGACTGGGTCCCCGTGAGCCCCGGCTCGTCCCCCGCCGCGGCCGCCTGCCAGAACCTCGCCGAGGGGGAGGGCACCCGCTGCTACTGGGTCGACGCCGACACCGTGGGCTACCTGCACATGTCGAAGGAGGCCGCGCCGTACATCCCCTTCGGCAAGACCAGGATCGCGCTGGAGGACCTGGAGGAGAAGCGGTGACGCGGCCCCGCCCCGCACTGTCCTGAGGCATGATCGGTCTGGGGGTTACGGGTGGATGTGTCCGTCATCCGCCCGCCGTACCGACTCGAGACCGCACGACGCCGGGAGACGCACATGCCGGGACCGCGACCGCCGCGTCCGGACGATCCGGTCCGGCTGGGGGAGTACCGCCTGCTCGGCCGCCTGGGCGAGGGCGGGCAGGGGGTCGTGCACCTCGGGGAGTCGCCCTCGGGGACGCGGGTCGCGATCAAGGTCCTGCACGCCCACGTCGCCGGTGACCCCGATGTCCGCAGGCGGTTCCTGCGCGAGGTGGAGGCGGCCCGCCGGGTGCCCCCGTTCTGTACGGCGCGCATCCTGGACGTCGGCACGGCCGGTGACCAGCCGTACGTGGTGAGCGAGTTCATCGACGGCGAGTCGCTGGAGCAGCGGGTCGGCTCGCGAGGGCCGCTCGATCCGCGCGACCTGGAACGGCTCGCGATCGGCACGGCCACCGCCCTGGCGGCGATCCACCGCTCCGGGATCGTCCACCGCGACTTCAAGCCCGCCAACGTCCTGCTCGGTCCCGACGGGCCGCGGGTGGTCGACTTCGGCATCGCGCGCAGCACGGACATGGCCACCACGTCCGTCAGCGTGATGGGCACCCCGCCGTACATGTCGCCCGAGCAGCTCTCCGGAGGGCGGCTGGGACCGCCCTCCGACCTGTTCAGCTGGGCCGGGACCATCCTGTTCGCCGGGACGGGCAGGACGCCGTTCGGCCGTGACGTCGCCCTGGCGGCGCTGATCTACCGGATCCTCCACCAGGAGTGCGACCTCACCGGCCTCCCGGCCGGCCTGCGGCCGGTCGTCGACCGGTGCCTGGCCAAGGCGCCCGAGCACCGGCCCACGGCCGAGGAGGTCCTGCTGGCGCTGATCACCGGTGACGGGGCGGTGCGTTCCGGTACGGCGGCGCCCGCCGGAGGAGACCTGCTGAGCACGGCCATGGGACGGCTCGGGCAGCCGCCTCCGCCGACCGGGCCGTCTTCGCAGGGACGGCCCCCGCAGGGCCCGGTCGTGCCGGTGGGCGCACCGCCGCCGTCGGCCTGGCAGGCCTTCCCGCCGGGGGCGCCGCCGTCTCCGCCGACCGGGCCGTCCTCTCCGCAGGAGGCATTCGGCCAGGGGTCGTTCGGCGCGGAGCCGCCCACCGGTCCCTCCTGGACCGCGCAGCCGCCCACCGGTCCCTCCCGGATGGCGGAGCCGTCGTCAGGCGGCGGGGGCCCGACCGCGCCGGCGGAGGGCGCCTTCCCCGCGGCGCCGCCCACCGGCCCCTTCCGGGGCGCGGAGGCCCCGCCGGGCGGGCTCTCCCGCCGGAGCCTGCTGATCGGCGGAGGGAGCGCGCTGGTCACCGGTGCGGTGACGGCGGCCGCGATCCTGCTCCCCCGCTATCTGCGGGAGGGGGCCGGGCCGGTCACCTCCTCGCCCGGCCCGGATCCGAGGGCCGCGAGCACCCCGCCCCCGTCTCCGTCGGCCTCTGCGGCGACCTCTGCGGCCTCGGCCGGGCCGACGGCGTCTGCGGCCGCCGCCACCCCGAGCCCGTCCCGGCTGATCCCGTCGGGTCCGGGCGAGCCGCTGGTGCTGCGGAACGGCAACCTGGTGCAGGGCCTCGCGATCTCCGCCGACGGCCGTACGGTGGCCGCCGGCTGCTGGGACGGCAAGGTCCGGCTGTGGAAGGTCCCGGCCGGTGAGGTGACCGCCGAACTGGACGACCGGGAGTTCTACGTCCAGGGGGTGGCGCTGAGCCCGGACGGCCGGAGGCTGGTCAGCGTCGGCGGGGTGCGCGACACCGAGGCGCACGTATGGGACGTGGCCTCCGGGCGGCGCGTCGGGAAGCCGGTGGTCGGCGCCTTCTTCGCGGGGTTCAGCCCCGACGGGGAGCGGTTCGTCACCGGCAGCGGATTCGAGTGGGTCCGGCTCTGGCGGACCTCCGACCGCCGGCAGGAGGGCGCCTCAATGCGCCACGGCCAGCTGGTCGCCGGTGCGGCGTTCAGCCCCGACGGGCGGCTGCTGGCCACCGCCGGATGGGACCGCGCGGTACGGCTGTGGCGTACCTCCGGCAAGGCCGCCGGAGTGCTGGACGGCCACAAGGACCAGGTCAACGCCGTCGTCTTCCTCGACGGCACCACCCTGGCGAGCGCGGGCTACGACAAGGTGGTGCGGGTCTGGGACGTGGCCTCCCGGAAACCGGAGGGACCGGTGTTCAAGGGGTCCGGTTCGACGGTCAACGGCCTGGCGTGCAGCCCCGACGGGACCGTCCTGGCCGCCGGGACCGACGAGGACGGCGTCTGGCTGTGGGACGTCGCCACCCGCCGGAGCCTGCGGCCGCCCCTGCCTCTCGGCCAGGTCCACGCGGTGGCCTTCAGCGGCGACGGGCTCGTCCTGGCGGTGGCCGCCGGCAACGACGTGCTGCTGTACGACGTCGGCGGCCTGCGCCCCGCCTGAGGGGTCGCCGGGAGCTGCGCGGTCGCCGGGCGCGGTCAGGACCGGGCTTGATCAGGAGCGACCGCGGTCAGGGCCGGGCGTGGTCAGGAGCGACCGCGGTCAGGGCCGGGTACGGCGGAGCCGCGCGTAGGCGAGGGTGCCGGCGGCGGCCCAGAAGAGGGTCGCGGCCGTGACCGGGAGCAGGACCGTGTCGAGGGTCCCGGCGTTGGCGGCGCGCATCCACGGCATGATCGGGACCGCGAACCCGGCGGCCGGGGTGAGGCTGAGCAGCAGCAGACCCAGGTAGCCGCCGAACAGCGCCAGCATCGAGGCCGCCGGGGAGGACAGGATCGGCCTGCTGGTCAGCGCGCCCAGGGCGGTCCCGGCGCTCAGTCCGATCAGGTGCAGCGCCGCCCCCCTGGCGAGGTCGCCGGAGGACGGGAGGACCGCGAAACCGTGGAGCAGCGGCAGCGCCACCGCGATCGCCGCCAGGCCGAGGTTGACGGCCAGCGCCGCGAGCAGCCCGGCGCGGACCTCCCGGCCGGGTCCTCCGGCCGCCGTCATCGAGACCACCCGCTGGGCGGCGGGCTCGGTGTCGAGCAGCCCCCGGGCGGCCCAGGCGAAGACGACGATCAGCAGCCCGGCCGAGTCGGCGTAGGAGGCCAGCTGCTTGCCGTCCGGGACGACCGTCGAGTAGAAGATCAGCATCATCGTGAACAGCGCGAGCAGCGGTTGCAGCAACCGGTGGGACCTGGCGTAGGCGGCCAGCTTGAACCGGGTGAGGGCGACGGTCACCGGGCGCTCCGAGGGGTGCGGGCGGTCGTGGGGGTCTTCTCCGGCCTGCGGCGGTCCTGTTCCCGCCGGGTGACGCGGGTCGCGGCGGGGGGCTCCCCCGGACCGTGGCGGTCCCGCCTCCGCCGAGGGGCGAGAGGGCCGCGGGCGCTCAGGAGATCCGCCTGGTGGTGTGGCCGTCGGCGCGGAGCTTCTGCTCGAGCTCGTCGGCATCGGCGGCGTCCACGGTCACCTCGATGACCGCCCGGCGCGACCGCTCCCCGTCCCGCGTGGTGACCGTGCCGTCCGTGACCAGCCAGCGGCCGGCGCCGGGGAAGTCGCGCAGTTGGTTCTGGTGGTCGCTGACCACGACCGCACCGCCGCGGGCGGCGATCTCGCCGATGATCACGGGAAGCTCGTCGCGGGTCGGCTCGTCGAGACCGGCGAAGGGCTCGTCCAGGATGAGCAGGCCGGGCGGGGCCAGCAGGGACTGGATCAGGCCGATCTTCTGCGCGCTGCCCTTGGACAGGTCGCCGAGCGGCCGGTCGAGCAGGTGGGTCGCGTCGAGCCGCTCGGCGAGCGCCGTACCGGAGGCGGGGGAGACGCGCCGGACCCCGGCCATGTGGGCGAGGTAGGCCGAGACGGTGAACGGCTGGTCCACCGGGAACACCTCGGGGGCGTATCCGACGACGGCGGGCCGCTCGGCGACCGAGCCCCGGGACGGCGGGACGACCCCGGCGAGCAGGCGCAGGAGCGTGGACTTCCCCGCCCCGTTGCGCCCGGTGACCTCGACGACGGACCCGGGGTGGAGGGAGACCCCGACGTCCCGCAGGATCCAGGGACCCCGGCGGGAGTAGCGGAAGGACACGTCGGAAAGCCGCATAGGCCCGTCACCCTACCGCCGGGCCTCGCCTTGCGGGCCCTCGTCCCGTCAGAATGGGGATCACACGAGAACGCCGTATACGGGGACGGAAAGGATGCGGGGTTGAACCGCTTTCCACGGGTGCTGGGCGTGCGCTACGGCTATGACCCGGACCAGGTGGACGCGCTGATCCACCGGATCGAGAGCACCCTCGGCAGGGGCGCGCCGACCGACGCGCCGATCACCGCCGACGAGATCCGCGAGGCCCGTTTCCGGGTGAAGCTCGGCGGTTACAACGAGACCGCGGTGGACTACGCGCTGGACGCCTTCATCGTGGCGGTGGAGACGCTCGCGGCCGGGGAGCGCGCGGTGGAGGCGCGTACGGCCGGTCACCACCCGGCCGAGGTCCCGGCGGAAGCGGAGAACGGCCCGCCGGACGGGACGCCGGACGAACAGGAAGCCGCCGTCGCCCCACCTGTCTCGGCCGCGGCTCCGCCTGCCCCGCCCGCTCCGCCCGCGGTGGAGGAGACGGCGACGGCTGCGCCGGCCGTCCAGGACCCGGAACGGGCCCGGACGCAGGACCCGGAACGGGGCCCGGAGCAGGACCGGGTGCAGGGCCCGGAACGGGACCGGACGCGGGACCCGGAACGGCGTCCGGGCGTCGAGGGGGATGGAGGACCGGGTGGTCCGGGAGGCGGGGAGCCCGTTCTCTCCGGGGAGGAGGAGGCCGCCAGGATCGAACGGGTCGCCTTCCGGGCGGGACGGCTGGGCATGGGCTACGACGAGGGGGAGGTGGACGTCTTCCTCGACCGGGTCGCGGCCACGCTGCGCGGGACCACCGACCAGCCGGTCACCCCCGACGACGTGCGCGAGGCCAGGTTCAGCACGGTCGTCTTCCGGCCGGGATACGCGGTGAGCCAGGTGGACGACTTCCTGCACGAGCTCGTCGGCGTCGTGGAGCGCCACCTCGGCCGCTGAGCGGCGGGCGTCCGGGCGCGTCCCGGGAGACCCGCCCGCGGGCGCCTCAGGAGACCGTCAGCGGGTGCCCCAGGAGTAGGTCTGCTTGTGGAGCTTGAGGTAGACGAAGGTCTCGGTCGCGCGGACGGTGGGGATGGCGCGGATCTTGCCGAGGATCTCCAGGAGGTGCTGGTCGCCCTCGCAGACCACCTCCACCATGACGTCGACGGACCCGGCGGTCAGCACGACGTAGTCGATCTCCTTGATGGCGGAGAGCTCGTCGGCCACCGTCTCCAGGTCGCCCTCGCACTTGATGCCGATCATGGCCTGGCGGGGGAAGCCGAGGGTCAGCGGGTCGGTCACCGCGACGATCTGCATGACGCCCGCGTCGAGCAGGCGCTGGACCCGCTGGCGGACCGCGGCCTCGGACAGGCCCACCGCCTTGCCGATCGCCGCGTACGGCTTGCGCCCGTCGCTCTGCAGCTGCTCGATGATCTGCTTGGAGATGTCGTCGAGCACGACGGGGCCGGGCCTGCCGTCGTGGTCGCGGCGGACCTTCGGTGGCGTCGTCATGCGCGCGCTCCCTCGCGTCTGGACTGCGGGGCTGTCGCCGTCGGGTTGCGGCTTCGATGCGACATGTTGTCAGCTATCGGCCTTCTGTCAAGCGATTCCGTAGCAATTTGGTATCTTCGCAACGAAATCCCTTGTCGTGATATCCCGGCTCTGTAAGAGTCGCGACAACTCAGCCCCCTTCACAGGAGGTCAACGGTGACCACCCGTCTGCAGAACTACGTCAACGGTGAGTTCGTGGACGCCAAGAGCGGCCGATTCTCCGACGTCATCGACCCGTGCACCGGGGAGGCCTACCTCCAGGCGCCGGTCTCCGGGGCGGAGGACGTCGATCAAGCCTACGCCGCCGCGGCCGCCGCGTTCGAGTCGTGGAGCCAGACCACCCCGGGCGAGCGCGCGAACCTGCTGCTCAAGGTCGCCGACGCGATCGAGGCGCGGGCCGGGGAGCTGAACGAGGCCGAGTGCCGCAACACCGGCAAGCCCCTGGCCCGGATGGCCGAGGACGAGACCCCGGTCGCCGCCGACCACTTCCGCTTCTTCGCCGGTGCCGCCCGCACCCTGGAGGGGCCGACGTCCGGCGAGTTCCTCGCCGACCACACCTCCGTCATCCGGCACGAGCCGATCGGCGTCGTGGGCCAGGTCACGCCCTGGAACTACCCGATGATGATGGCCGTCTGGAAGATCGCCCCCGCGCTCGCCGCCGGCAACACCGTGGTGCTCAAGCCGTCCGACACCACCCCGGTCTCCACGGTCAAGCTGGCCGAGATCATCGGCGAGGTCCTGCCGAGGGGCGTCTTCAACGTGGTCGTCGGCGACCGCGAGACCGGCGCCCTGGTCGTCGGCCACCCGGCCGCGCAGATGGTCGCGATCACCGGTTCGGTCGGCGCGGGCATGGCGGTGGCCAAGACCGCCGCCGAGGACCTCAAGCGGGTCCACCTGGAGCTCGGCGGCAAGGCCCCGGTCGTCGTCTTCGACGACGTCAAGGACCTGAAGGCCGCTGCGGAGTCCATCGCCACGGCCGGCCTCTACAACGCCGGGCAGGACTGCACCGCCGCCTGCCGGGTGCTGGTCCACGAGGACGTCCACGACGAGTTCGCCGCCGCGCTCGCCGAGGCCGCCGCGAACACCCGGACCGGCGATCTGTCCGACACCGAGGCCCTGTACGGTCCGCTCAACAACGCCCTCCAGCTGGAGCGCGTCGCGGGCTTCTTCGACCGGCTCCCCGGCCACGCCAAGGTCCTGACCGGCGGCCACCGGATCGGCGACCGGGGCTACTTCTTCGCCCCCACCGTCGTCGACGGCCTGCAGCAGGACGACGAGATGGTGCAGCACGAGGTCTTCGGCCCGGTGATCACCATCCAGACCTTCACCGACGAGGCCGACGCGGTGGCCAAGGCGAACGGCGTAAAGTACGGATTGTCTGGTTCGGTGTGGACCTCCGATCACGGCCGGGCGATGCGGATGTCGAAGCGGCTCGACTTCGGAGTCGTGTGGGTCAACACGCACATCCCGTTCGTCTCCGAGATGCCCCACGGAGGGTTCAAGCACTCGGGCTACGGCAAGGACCTGTCGGTCTTCGGCCTGCACGACTACCTCCGGGTCAAGCACGTCATGCACTACATCGGCGAATAGCCGCGAGACAGAGGGACAGCCTGGTATGACCGAACCCCAGGCGGGCACGGAGGCGGCCGCGGCCGCCTCCGACGCACCCCAGGTGCCCGCCATCGAACTCGACGGAGTCGTCAAGGAGTACCTCGCCCGCGGTGAGGTCGTCCAGGCGGTCAGGGGAGTCACCCTGACGATCGCCGAGGGCGAGTTCTTCTCGCTCCTCGGCCCCTCCGGGTGCGGCAAGACCACCACCATGCGCATGATCGCCGGCTTCGAGGAGCCGTCGCGCGGCACGGTGCGGCTGCACGGCCGGGACGTCACGGACGTCCCGCCCGACAAGCGCGACGTGAACATGGTCTTCCAGTCCTACGCGCTCTTCCCGCACATGAACGTCTGGGAGAACGTCGCCTTCGGCCTCAAGCGCAAGAAGGTCCCCGCGGCGGAGATCACCCGGCGGGTCGGTGAGATGCTGGAGATCGTCGACCTCACGGGCCGCGAGAAGCGCCGTCCCAGGGAGATGTCCGGCGGCCAGCGCTGGTCAACCGGCCCCGCGCGCTCCTGCTCGACGAGCCGCTCGGCGCTCTGGACCTCAAGCTCCGCCAGGCCATGCAGATCGAGCTCAAGCGCATCCAGCGCGAGGTCGGCATCACGTTCGTGTACGTCACCCACGACCAGAGCGAGGCGCTCACCATGAGCGACCGCATCGCCGTGATGAACGACGGCCTGGTCGAGCAGCTCGCCGGGCCCCGGGAGATCTACGAGCGGCCCGCCACCGCCTTCGTGGCCGGGTTCATCGGCACCTCCAACCTGCTGCGCGGCACCGTGGACCGGGTCGAGTCCGGCTCGGCGGTCCTGCGGCTGGGCGAGGAGGGCCGGGTCCTGGTCGCGGAGGCCCCGCACCGGGCCGGGGACGCGATCGCGGTCACCGTGCGCCCCGAGAAGATCACGATCTCCACCGAGGAGCCCGCCGGGGGCGTCAGCGCCGTGCGCGGGACCGTGTCCGAGGTGGTGTACCTGGGCCTGTACAACAGTTATGCGGTCAGCCTCGCCGACGGAGCCGAGGTCACCGTGTTCCAACAGAACGCGCTGGACAGCACGAGTACGGCGGAGCGTGGCGACGCCGTGTGGCTGTCGTGGCAGCCGCACCACTCGTACGCGATCGGAAGTTGAGCCCCCACATGGACCCCCGCACCACCCCCGCCTTCCTGCGCGGCATGACGCAGAGCCGCTCCGTGACCCGCCGCGACGCCTTCCGGCTGGCCGGGCTGTCGGCCGCGGGCCTGGCCCTGTCGGCCTGCGGCGTGCAGGGCAAGAAGGCCGCGCCGCCGAAGAAGGACGCCGTCGCCGACTACTGGGCGTCGAAGAAGAAGAACGGCACGCTGCGCTTCGCCAACTGGCCGCTCTACATCGACAAGGACGGCAAGAAGTACCCGTCGCTGGAGCTGTTCACCGCCGACACCGGCATCCAGGTGACCTACGCCGAGGCCATCCAGGAGATGCCCGCCTTCTTCGGCAAGATCCAGCCGCAGCTCGCCGCGGGCAACGACATCGGCCACGACCTGATGGTGCTGACCAACAGCATCCAGCTCAACCGGGCCATCGCCCTCGGCTACCTGGTCCCGCTCGACCACTCCAAACTGCCGAACTTCGCGGCCAACGCCGGCGCGCGCTTCAAGAACCCGGTCTGGGACCCGGGCAACACCTACACGGTCCCGTGGGCGGGCGGCATCACCGGCATCGCCTACAACCCCAAGTACGTCGACGAGGTCACCAGCATCGAGGACCTGTGGAACCCCAAGTACAAGGGGAAGGTCGGCATGATGAGCGACACCCAGGAGGTCGCGAACTTCGGCCTGTTCGCCCTGGGCATCGACCCCGACAAGTCCACCGAGGCCGACTGGCGCAAGGCCGGGGACAAGCTCCGGCAGCAGCGCGACGCGGGCCTGGTGCGCAAGTACTACGAGAACGACTACGTCGACGCGCTGGTCCGCGGCGACGTGTGGATCACCATGGCCTGGTCGGGCGACGTCTTCCAGCAGGTCGCCGAGGGCAAGGACCTGAGGTTCGTGGTGCCCGCCGAGGGCGGCACGATCTGGACCGACAACATGTGCATCCCCAAGACCGCGCAGAACCCGGTGGACGCGCTGACGCTGATGGACTACGTCTACCAGCCGAAGATCGCCGCGATGCTGGTGGAGTACATCAACTACATCGCCCCCGTCCCCGCCACCAAGGACATCCTCGCCGCCAAGGCCGCCACGGAGAAGGGCGAGGACAAGGAGTTCCTGGAGCAGGTGGCCGCCAGCCCGATGATCTACCCCTCCGACGCCGACATGGCGAAGCTGCGCTCGTACAAGGTGCTGAGCCCCGCGGAGGAGAAGGTCTTCGAGGACATCTTCCAGCCCATCACCCAGGGCTGAGCACCGCATGAAACGCCTCACCCCCTACCTGCTCGTCCTGCCGGGCGGCCTCTGGCTGGCGGTCTTCCTGGTGGTGCCGATGGTCTTCATGGCCTCGGTCTCCACCCAGGAGGGCGACCTGGTCAACGGCTTCGCCCAGACGTTCAACGTCGGCGTCTACGGCGACGTGCTGAGCCAGTACGGCACGCAGTTCCTGCGCTCGGCCGGGTACGGCCTGGCCGCCACGGCCCTGTCCATCCTGCTGGCCTACCCGGTGGCCTACTGGATCGCGTTCCGGGGCGGCGCCCGCAAGTCCACCTACCTGCTGCTGGTGCTGCTGCCGTTCTTCGTCTCGTTCGTGCTGCGCACGGTGTCGTGGAAGTTCCTGCTCGCCGACGACGGCATCCTGCTGGCGCCGCTGAAGTCGGCGGGCCTGCTCCCCGGGGACTTCCACGTCCTGCAGACGACCGCCGCGGTGATCGGCGGGCTGGTCTACAACTACCTGCCGTTCATGATCCTGCCGATCTACGTGGCGCTGGAGCGGGTCGACCCCCGGACGGTGGAGGCGGCGCAGGACCTGTACGCCTCCCGGCGCGAGGCGTTCACCAGGATCGTGCTGCCGCTCTCGCTGCCCGGGGTGTTCGCCGGGGTGCTGATGACGTTCGTCCCGATGACCTCGGACTACGTCAACGCCGCCATCCTCGGCGGGCCGGAGAACACGATGATCGGCAACATCATCCAGACCGAGTACCTGGTCAACAACGACTACCCGACCGCGGCCGCGCTCTCCTTCACGCTGATGGCGGCGATGCTGGTCGGCATCTTCGCCTACGCCAGGGCGCTCGGGACCGAGAACGTGCTGGAGGCGGCGGCCCGATGAGCGCGAGCGAACCCGAGAGCGCGGGCAGGGCGCGGACGAGGCCGCGGGGCCGGGCCGGCGACCGGCTCCTGCGGGTCTACGTCTGGCTGGTCATCGCCTGGCTGCTCCTGCCGATCGCGGTGATGATCGTCTTCGGCTTCAACGACACGCGGAGCAAGTCCAACGTGAGCTGGCAGGGCTTCACCGCCAAGTGGTGGGGCCGCCTGGACGAGTACCCCCAGCTGCTCGACGCGGTGGACTACTCGCTGAAGATCGCGTTGCTGAGCGTGCTCGTCACCACGGTGCTCGGCACGCTCATGGGCCTGGCCCTGGGCCGCCACCGGTTCCGCGGGCAGGGCGCGACCAACCTGATGATGTTCGCCGCGATCTCCTCGCCCGAGCTCGTCATGGGCGCCTCGCTGCTCTCGCTGTTCATCAGCACCGGGGTGGAGACCGGCTTCTGGACCGTGGTGATCGCGCACGTGCTCTTCTCGCTCTCGTTCGTGGCGATCACCGTGCGGGCCCGGGTGGTCGGCATGGACGCCTCGATCGAGGAGGCCGCCCGCGACCTGGGCGCCTCCGCCTGGACGACGTTCTGGCGGATCACCTTCCCGATGATCCTGCCGGGCGTCGTGGCCGGCGCGCTGCTCGCCTTCGCGCTCTCCGTCGACGACTTCGTCATCACCCAGTTCACCACCGGCGGGGACGTCCAGACGTTCCCGCTGTGGATCTGGGGCGCCACCCGGATCGGGGTGCCGCCGCAGGTCAACGTCATCGGCACGCTCATCTTCGCCGCGGGCGTCGCGATCGCCGTGCTCAACGCGGTGACCGCGCGCCGGCGCGGCACCTGACCACGCCGAGGCCCCGCGTCCCCCTCCTGCGCAGGAGGAGGAGGCGGGGCCTCGGCGCATCCGCGCCCGTGACAGGGCCCCGGCACGGAACAGGGAGGCGAGATCGGAATCAGGCGGGGGGAACCCGCGTGTGATCCCCCCAGATCACACGACACCACATACGAGAAGGACCTGACTCACGTAGGGAAGTGAGATCTGTGGATCCGCTGAAGGCTCTTGCTGATGCGGAGCGCAAGCCGTACTGGCTGGACAGTCCGGCGAAACCCGAGCCGCGACCGCGGCTCACCGGAGACACCACCGCCGATCTCGCGGTGGTCGGCGGCGGCTTCTCGGGGCTGTGGACGGCCCTGATGGCCAAGGAACGCGACCCGTCGCTCGACGTGGTCCTGCTCGAAGGACGCAGGATCGGCTGGGCGGCCACCGGCCGCAACGGCGGCTTCGCGATGGCGACCCTCACCCACGGCATCGCCAACGGGCTGGAACGCTGGCCCGAGGAGGTCCGGACCCTGGAGCACCTGGGCCTGCGCAACCTCGACGAGATCGGCGAGACCGTCGAACGGTACGGCATCGACTGCGGCTACGAGCGCACCGGCGAACTGCACGTGGCGACCGAACCCTGGCAGCTGGAGGAGATGCACCGCAACGCCGAGACCGCCCGCGAGATGGGCGTGCGGTTCGACGTGATGGACGCCGCACAGGTCAGGGTGGAGGTGGACTCGCCCACCTACGTCGGCGGCATGTGGGAGCGCGACGGCTGCGCGATGCTCGACCCGGCCGCCCTGGCGTGGGGCCTGCGCCGGGCCTGCCTGGAGAAGGGGGTGCGCATCCACGAGCGCACCCCGGTCCGCCACATGCGGGAGACCCCGACCGGCATGGAACTGCTGACCCGGGACGGCACCGTCAGGGCGCGCGCGGTCGCCCTGGGCACCGGCGTCTTCCCGCCGCTGCTGCGGCGGCTGAAGCACTTCGTGGTCCCGGTCTACGACTACGCGCTGGTCACCGAGCCGCTCTCGGCGGAGCAGCTGGCCTCGATCGGCTGGCGCAACCGGCAGGGCGTCGGAGACTCGGCCAACCGGTTCCACTACTACCGGCTGACCGCCGACGACCGCATCCTGTGGGGCGGCTACGACGCGGTCTACTACAACGGCGGCAGGATGAGGCAGGAGTACGAGCAGCGCGACGCGACCTTCACCACGCTCGCGGAGCACTTCTTCACGACCTTCCCCCAGCTGTCGGGCCTGCGCTTCACCCACCGGTGGGGCGGCGTCATCGACACCTGCAGCCGCTTCAGCGCCTTCTACGGGCGCTCGCACGGCGGGCGCGTCGCCTATGCCGTCGGCTACACCGGCATGGGCGTCGGGGCGACCCGCTTCGGCGCCAACGTCATGCTCGACCTGCTGGCCGGCCGGCAGACCGAGCGGACGCGGCTCCGGATGGTCCGGGAGAAGCCGATCCCCTTCCCGCCGGAGCCGGTCCGCTCGGCCGGGATCCAGCTGACCCGCTGGTCGATCGCCCGGGCCGACCTCAACCAGGGCCGCCGCAACCTCTGGCTGCGGACCCTGGACCGGATGGGCCTGGGCTTCGACTCCTGACCGGGACGGGTCCGGCTTCCGGATGCGGGGTTCCGCACGGGTCCGGCTTCCGGATGCGGGGTTCCGCACGGGTCCGGCTTCCGGATGCGGGATCCCGCACGGGACCCCGTACGGCCCGCGCCTCCGGCTCGCGCCGGGAGGGCGGGCCGTACAGACTGGGGAGATGACCGAGAGGGTTGAGTTCACCGCCGACGGCGTCACGCTCGTCGGCGACCTGCGGGGCCCGGGAGGGCCGGGGCCGCATCCGGCGCTGGTCCTCACCGGGCCGTTCACCGGCACCCGCGACCAGGTCACCGGCCGGTACGCCGCCCGGCTGGCCGAGGCGGGATACGTGACGCTGGCGTTCGACCACCGCAACTGGGGCGAGTCCGGCGGGCAGCCCCGCTGCGACGAGGATCCGCAGGGCAAGCTGCGCGACCTGCGGGCCGCCGTCTCGCTGCTGCGGGCGCGGCCCGAGGTGGACGGCGGCAGGATCGGCGCGGTCGGGATCTGCCTCGGCGCGGGCTACGCGCTGAAGTTCGCCGCGTTCGACCCCCGGGTGCGGGTCTTCGCCGGGATCGCCGGGGCCTACAACAACCCCTACACGATGCTCGCCGGGATGTCGCCCGCCGGATACCAGGAGGCGCTGGCCTCCTTCGCCGAGGTCCTGGAGCGCCAGGACCTCGGCGGCCCGGTGGAGTACATCCCGGCCGTCGCGGAGGAGGGCGAGGCGGCGATGCCGGGAGACGAGCCGTTCGCCTACTACGGCACCTCCCGCGGAGCCTCGCCGCACTGGCGCAACGAGGTCACCCGGGCGTCGGTCCGCGAGCTGATCACCATGGACAACATGACCGGCGCCGACTTCCTGGGGCCCCGTCCCGGGCTGATCGTGCACGGCGTCGTCGACCGGTTCTGCTCGCCGGAGGGGGCCGAGGAGGCCTACAAGCGGATGGAGGGGCCCAAGCAGCTCGTCTGGCTGGACACCCGGCTGCACATCGACCTCTACGACGCCGAGCCGTACGTCACCCGGGCCGTCGACGCGGTGACCTCCTTCCTCGCCGACCACCTCTAGCGGGCCGGGCCGGGGCGGGCCGCGCGATCCGGTGCGCGGCAAGCCGGGGTCCGCCGGAGGCCGGGGTCCGCCGAAAGTCGCGGTGCGCCGGAGGCCGAGGACCGACGAAGGCCATGGGCCGTACATCCATCGGTGTACGGCCCGGATGGGTCCGTACGACGATGTCCGGCGCCGCTGCGGCCGGGATCGTGGAGGGCATGACGAGTCAGCGTATCGACGCGCTCGACGTGCTCCGCGGAGTCGCGATCATGGGCACGCTGGGCACCAACATCTGGATCTTCACCAGCCCCGCCGGGCCGGCGGGGGCCCTCGCCGCGCTGGAGCCGGCGGGCGTCCTGGAGACCCTCCTGCGGTTCCTGACCAACGGCAAGTTCCTGGCCCTGCTCACCCTGCTGTTCGGGGTCGGCCTGGAGCTGCAGTACCGCTCGGCGCGGCGGCGGGGCACGCCCTGGCCCGGCTGGTACCTGTGGCGGGCGGCGCTGCTGTTCGCCGAAGGGCTGATCCACTACCTGCTGATCTTCGAGTTCGACGTGCTGATGGGCTACGCCGTGACCTCGATGATCGTCGCCTACCTGATCGGCCGGAGCGACCGCGCCGTCCGGTGGTGGATCATCGGCGTCGGATCGGCGTTCACCGCGGTGGTCGGCCTGCTCACCGCCGCGCTGCTGAGCGCGCCGGAGCAGCAGGCGGGGCCGGCGGACGGGCCGGTCACGCTGTTCACCGAGGGGAGCTACCCCGACCAGGTCGCCGCCCGGATCGAGTCCTTCGCCTTCTACCGGCTGGAGGCGGTGTTCATCGTCCCGCTGGGCATCGTGCTGTTCCTGCTCGGCTCGCGGCTGATGCGCGCCGGGGTCTTCGAGGGTTCGGAGCGGGGTACGCGGCTCCGCCGCAGGCTCATGCACCTCGGGTTCGGCGTCGGCGCGCCGCTGAACCTGCTCACCTCCTTCGCCGGGGAGGGCTGGTTCCTGGTGGACCGCTACCTGCTGCCGCCGCTGGTGGCCCTCGGTCTGCTCGCCCTGGTCACGACCGTCGCGCACCGCCTGTCCGGGACTCCGGGCCTCCTGCGCCGCGGCCTGACGGGCGTCGGCCGGACCGCGCTCAGCTGCTACGTGCTGCAGAACCTGGTGGCGGCGGCGCTCTGCTACGGCTGGGGACTCGGCCTGGCCGCGCGCCTGGCCGACCAGCGGCCGTGGTGGCCGGTGGCCGCGTGGGCGGGCATCTGCACCCTGTTCACCGTCCTGGCCGCGCTCTGGCTGCGCCGCTTCGACCGGGGACCGCTGGAACTGGTCTGGCAGTGGGCCTACCGGGCGCCGCAGCGGTCCCGGAGGTCCGGCGGATCCGGTGGTCCCGGCGCGGACGGCGCCGAGCGGTCCCGCGACGCGGTCCGGAGCCCGTGAGCCTCGGCCTGCGGGTCTCACGGCGCCTCAGGACCGGCGGGGCGGGGCGATGACCGGCCGGAGGGCGTCCAGCACGGCGGGGTCCTCGATCGTCGAGGGCGCCGGCTCGTCGGCGCCCTCGGCCATGCCCCGCATGGTCTTGCGCAGGATCTTCCCGGACCGGGTCTTCGGCAGCGCCGGGACCACGTCCACCCGCTTCAGCGCCGCCACCGCCCCCACCTCCTCCCGCACCGCCCGGACCAGCTCGGCCCGGAGCGCCTCCGGGTCGGCGTCCACGCCGCTCTTGAGCACCACGAAGCCGCGCGGCACCTGGCCCTTCAGCTCGTCGGCCACGCCGATCACCGCGCACTCGGCCACCGCCGGGTGCGCGGCCAGCACCGCCTCCATCGACCCGGTGGAGAGCCGGTGCCCGGCCACGTTGATCACGTCGTCGGTGCGGCCCATCACGTACAGGTAGCCGTCGGCGTCCCGGTAGCCGCCGTCGCCGGTCAGGTAGTGGCCGGGGAAGGCCGACAGATAGGACTTCACGTAGCGTTCGTCGTCCTGCCAGAGCGTGGGGAAGGCGCCCGGCGGGAGCGGGAGCCGGATGCAGATCGCGCCCTCCTCCCCGGGGCCGCACTCCGACCCGTCGGGGCGGAGCACCCGCACGTCGTAACCGGGCACGGGCACCGTGGGGGAGCCGGGCTTGACCGGCATCGGCTCCAGGCCGCGCAGGTTCGCCGCGACGGGCCAGCCGGTCTCGGTCTGCCACCAGTTGTCGATCACCGGGACGCCGAGCCTCTCCGCGGCCCAGCGGTAGGTGTCCGGGTCCAGCCGCTCCCCGGCCAGGAACAGCGTCCGCAGCGACGAGACGTCGTGGGCGCCCAGCAGCGCCGCGTCCGGGTCCTCCCGCCGGATCGCCCGGAACGCCGTCGGCGCGGTGAACAGCGCGTTCACCCGGTGCTCGGCGACCACCCGCCAGAACGCGCCCGCGTCCGGCGTGCCCACCGGCTTGCCCTCGTACAGCACTGTCGTCGCGCCCAGCAGCAGCGGGCCGTACACGATGTAGGAGTGGCCGACCACCCAGCCGACGTCGGAGGCGGCCCAGAACACCTCGCCGGGCCGCACGCCGTAGACGTTCTTCATGCTCCACAGCAGGGCCACCGCGTGCCCGCCGTTGTCGCGGACCACGCCCTTGGGCGGGCCGGTGGTCCCGCTGGTGTAGAGGACGTAGAGCGGGTCGGTCGCCCGCACCGGCACGCACCCGGCCGGTTCGGCCCGCGTGGAGGCCCAGTCGACGTCCCGGCCCTCGACCAGCTCCGCCGGGGCCTGCTCGCGCTGGAGGATCACGCAGTGCTCCGGCCGATGCTCCGCCAGGTCGAGCGCGGCGTCCAGCATCGGCTTGTACGGCACGATCCGCGTGGGCTCGATCCCGCAGGAGGCCGAGACGACGACCCGGGGCCGGGCGTCGTCGATCCGGACCGCCAGTTCCTTCGGCGCGAACCCGCCGAACACCACCGAGTGCACCGCCCCCAGCCGCGCGCAGGCGAGCATGGCGACCACCGCCTCGGGGACCATCGGCATGTAGACCACCACCCGGTCGCCCCGGGCCACACCCAGGTCCCGCAGGACCCCGGCGAAGCGGGCGACCTCCTCCAGCAGCTCGGCGTAGGTGATCCGCCGGCACGTCCCGGTGACGGGACTGTCGTACACCAGCGCGATCCGCCCGCCGTGCCCCGCCTCGACGTGCCGGTCCAGCGCGTTGAAGCAGGTGTTCAGCTCCCCGTCGGGGAACCACCGGTAGAACGGCGGGTCCGCGTCGTCCAGCACCCGCTCCGGAGCCCTGCCCCAGGCGACGGCCCGGGCGGCCTCTCCCCAGAAGCCCTCGGGATCGGCGATGCTGCGGGCGAAGACCTCGGCGTACGGCATCCCGCCATCATGCATCGCCGCTGGCGCTCGGTCGAGGAGCCTTCCCGCGGCCGTCCGTCGTCTTACGGCGGCCTGACGGAGAGGGGCTGGCGGAGGACACGCTCAGAGACGGCACCTGCACTGAACGAACCATGCGCAGGACCGTTCCGGGTCTGTGCCGCAGCGTGTAACGCTTCGGCCGCCTCCTTCCAAGCAGAGGTGTATTCGGGAGGACGAGGAAGGGAGCACGACCGGTGCGCCTCAGACGAAGCGGGCCGGTGGAGATATCCATCGACCCCGAGGCTTTCGAAGCCTTCTACCGGCGCCACATCGAGACGGTCACGAGGTTCCTGGCCCGCCGGGTCGACGACCCGCACACGGTCGCCGACCTGGTCGCCGAGGTGTTTCTCGCGGTGCTCGACTCAGCGCACACCTACCGGCCCGACCTGGGCAGCGAAGTCGGCTGGCTGTACGGCGTGGCGCGCAACACGCTCTCCGCGGAACGGCGCCGGGCGACACGCGAGCTGCGGCTGACCGACCGCGTCAGCGGGCGCCGGCGCCTCGACGGGGACGATCTGGCACGTATGGAGGAGCGCTTGGACGCCGGGAGCGCGGCCCGGCGGGCCTTCCAGGCCATGGCCGAGCTGCCGGACGGTGAACGTGCCGTGCTGGAGCTGATGGTGGTCGACCAGTTGTCGCTCACCGAGGCCGCCGCCGCTCTCGGCATCCGGCAGGGGACCGCCCGGGTCCGGCTGCATCGCGCCCGCCGCCCCCTACGCGAGGTTCCCGGTGTCGTCCCGCCCGTCGTGATGGAAGGACTGTGATGAACTTCGAGGAGACGCTGCTCATGGAGCTCAAGGAAGAGATCGGTGCACGGGCGGTGCGAGCCCGCAGCCGCTCGCGACTGCGACGCCGTCTGCTGGTGGGTGCCGGGGCGACCGGGATCGCGGCGGCGCTGATCATCGTGCCGACGGTCACCGGCACGGAGAACCCGGCCTACGCGGTGGCAAGACAGGCGGACGGGTCGATCACGGTCAAGATCAATGAATTCCGGGATCCCGAACTGCTGGAGCGGGACCTGGCCGCTCTCGGAGTGAGGGCCGAGGTCCGCTACAGCCCGCCTGGCAAGACATGCTCAAGGGATTTCGCCGGTGCGGACCCGAAGATTCCCTGGAAGGAGCTGACGAGCACGGATCCGAAGGTGAAAGCCGAGGTACGGCGGAAGCTGGACGGCTCTCCCTCGGCGCGGGCGTTCGACCTGGAGAGAGGAGGAAGCATCCGCATCTTCCCCGACCGCATCGGGCGGGAGCAGACGGCGGTCATGGAGGTCGCGGAGAACTCCGATCAGACATCGGGCCCGGAGAAGCCGCGGACGCTCTGGTCGTTCTCCTTCGAACTGGCGAACGGACCGGTCGGCGAGTGCGTGCTCGAAGACCTCCCCGGGTGGAACGACATCGGCGACCCCGAGAAGAATCCAGAGGCGTTCCCCCCGGCGGGCAGCTGATCCGCCGGCTCCTGATAGCTGGTCCGGGTGCCGAGCACGGTCGCGCACCCGGATCACAGGCCGAGCGGCACGGGCCCGGCCGGGACCCCTCCGGTGATCAGCGCTGCCAGCGGGGTGGCAAGGTCGCGCGGTGAGAACAGGTCGGGGCCGCGGTAATCCGCGATCTCGGGCAGCCGCCACCAGCGGAAGCCGGTGAGGTTCTCGGCGGCGAGTTCGGCGTCGGACATCGCGCCGCGCGGATCGAACGACGCGGTGCGGATGAGGAAGTGGTCGTTGACCACGCCGTCGTAGCCCACCGCGTGCCCGGGTTCGACGACCTCCTGACGCCAGACGTGCGGCGGGTCGGCGTCGACGGCGAGTCCCACCTCCTCGCGCAGTTCCCGGCGCAGGGCGGCGAGGGCGGTCTCGCCGGGCTCGACGCCCCCGCCGGGCGCCGCCCACACGACGATCGTCCCGGCCGGCTTGGGGATGACGAACCGGCACAGCAGGATGCGGTCCTCCTCATCGAGGATGATCGCGCGGACCGAACGACGCAGACGCACCCGGGACATGCGCGCATGCTACCCGTCCGCCCCGGCCGGGACGATCTCCTGGAACCGGCCCCGCGGGACCGGCCGTTCACGCCCCCGGCCTGTTTCCGACGGTCCGTCCGCGCCTCGTCGGGATCCGTTCCGGACGGCTCCCGACGAGGCCCGGGACGACGCTCAGACCACCAGCAGGGTCTTGCCGACCACGTCGCGGGCCTCGATCGCGGCGTGCGCGTCGGCGGCCCGCTCCAGCGGGAAGCTCCGCCCGACCACCGGCCGGAGGCGTCCCGCCGCGGCCTCGGCCAGCGCCCGTACGGTCAGCCGCTCCGCCTCCTCGGGCGCGAACTGCACGTCCCGGATGCCGCGCAGGCTCACCCCGCGTTCCCGCGCCTCCTCCGGGTCGATCTCGGCGAAGCCCCCGGTGGGCGCGCCGTGCGCGGAGAACCGGCCGCCGCGCGCCGTCACCCCGAACGCCTCACCGCCGATCCGCCCGCCGACCCCGTCGAAGACCACGTCGGCTCCGGCGCCACCGGTCAGCTCGCGCACCCGCTCCACCCAGCCCTCCTCGGAGGGGTCGACCACGGCCTCTGCGCCGAGCTCCCGGACCAGGTCCGTCTTCCGTGCGCCGCGGGCGGTGCCGATGACCCGGGCTCCCGCCGCGTGCGCCAGCTGGACGAGCAGGAACCCCATGCCGCCGCTCGCCCCGGTCACCAGCACCCGTTCCCCTGCCCGGACCTGCGCCGCCTCGAAGACGCCCAGCGCGGTGACGCCGTCGTGCACGAGGGCCGCGGCGTCGGGCAGGTCCAGGCCGTCGGGCACGGGGACCAGCGCCTCCACCGGGACCGCCGCCCGCTCGGCGTAGCCGCCCGCCGCGCCGGTCTTGGCGACGACGCGCCGCCCGGTCCAGGCGGGGTCCACCCCCTCCCCGGTGGAGAGCACCCGCCCCGCGATCCCTCCGCCCGGCACGTACGGCGGCCGCACGTCGAAGTACCCGCCCATCTCCCCGCCGCGGATCTGGGTCTCCACGAACAGGGTGTCCACGACGGCCACGCCGACCACGACCTGCCCCGGCCCGGCGAGCGGGTCCGGAACCTCGCGCACCGCCAGCACCTCGGGCCCGCCGAACGCCTTCGCCTCGATCACTCTCATGGCCGCTCTCCTCACGTCGTGCCCACTCGCATCCGTCAGAAGCAGTCTCGAACCTCGACTTTGCTTGAGGTCAACCGGAAGTGACCGGCGTCACGCGGCGCCGACCGGGGCCGTACGGCGCCCCCGCTCAGGACGCGGCGGGCGAGGCGGAGACGGTGACCGTGCCGGAGGTGCCGTCCACGGTGATCTCCTGGCCCGTGACGATCCGCCCGGTCGCGCGGGCCACTCCGACGACCGCCGGGATGCCGTACTCGCGGGCGACCACCGCGCCGTGCGAGTTGGCCCCGCCCATCTCCATCACCAGGCCGCCCGCGGTCAGGAACAGCGGGGTCCAGCCGGGGTCGGTGGACGGGCAGACGAGGATCTCGCCGGGCTCCAGGTGTGCGCCCACCGGGTCGAGGACCACCCGGGCGAGGCCGGTGACGCCGCCCGCCGAGGCCGGGGTCCCGGTCAGCGCGCCGTCCGCGGCGACGGCGGCGCCGGCGACCGCCTCCGGCTCGGTCCCATCGGACAGCAGCACGCGCGGCACGTGCCTGCGGCGGCGCTCGCGGGCGGCCTCCTCGCGCCGTCCGGCGACGAGCGCGCGCAGCGCCTCCGGCCCGGCGGACGGCCGGGATCCGCCCGGAGTCCGGATGCCGGCCGACGGCGCGGATCCGGCCGGCGCGTTCGCCCCGGCCGGGGCGCCGAGCCCGGTCGGCGCGTCGGGCCCGGTCAGGGCGGTGCGGGCCTCCCGCAGGGTCAGGAAGAAGACGTCGTCCGGGGATGCGAGCAGGCCGCGCCCGGCCAGCTCGCCGCCGACGGCGGCCAGCTCCGCGCGGGCCGCGGCCAGGGACGTGACCAGCAGGAACTTGGGGAACTCGCGCAGCCCGCCCAGCGCGCGGGCGCGGCCGAGGGCGAAGCGCACCACCCGGCCCCGCAGCCCCCCGGCCCGGGCCGCCAGACCCTCCACCACGGCCTCCGCCTCGACGGCGCCCCGGGCGAACTGCACGTCGGGGGCCAGGGCCGGGTCGTCCAGCCGCAGGTAGTTGGCCAGCACGCCGATGACGTGCGCCGGGTCCTCCGACCAGCGGGGCACCCCGAGATCGATCTCGGCGACCGCGCGCACGCCGTACTCCCGCAGGAACTCCCGCAGGCCCTCCTCCACCACGGCGGGCAGCGCCCCCGCGTGGAAGCGCGCGGCGAGCTCGGCGGCGGGGGTGCCCAGGAGCAGGGCGGCAGCGGGGGCGTCCCGGCGGATCCGGGCCGCCAGGTGCCACAGGGCCAGGTCCATCTCGGTGGTCACGTTGCGCGGCAGGCCGCGCAGCACGGTCGGGAGCTCGCCGGGGCGGGCGCGGCCGCCCAGCAGCCGCACGGCCAGGCCGAACATGGCGAACCCGGCCAGCGGGCCCGGAGCCACCTCCGGGACGAGCCGGAACGTCCAGCGGCTCAGGATCAGCTCGGCCCGGTCGAGGCGCTGGAGCGCGGTGGCGTCCGGCGGGGAGGCGAGGTGCGCCCGCAGAGCCGACTCGGTCGCCCGTGCGTGCCGGTGCGCGCTCTCGGGCCGCAGCAGCGCCCGCAGCGCGCGCGGCAGGACCCGGTGGCGGCCCGCGACCCGCAGGACCCGGCGCAGGGCGGGGCGTACGGACCGCCGGGTCACGCCGAACCGGGGATCGGCCGCCAGGGTCCGCAGAACCACCGCCGACCTGGCCTCCATCACGTCGAGCACCCGGGGGAGGAGGGCCCGGCCCACGCGGCTGCGCATGATCCCGGTGACGTCCAGGAAGAGCCGCCCGCCCGCCTCGGCGAACCGCGGCGCCCCGGCCCGGGGATCGGCCACCGGATGGCCCAGCAGGCCGAGCGCGGCCGACGACATCAGCCGGAAGGCCGCCATGCCCATCGGGGTGATCGGCTGGTGGAGGCCCTGGGCGAGGCTGAGGCAGACGTGGATCCGGAGCCCGTCGTCGAGGTCGTCGGAGGCGCCCGCCGCCTCGTCCGGACCGGCGTGGCGGGGGATCGGGTGCAGGGTGGTGATCGGGCGCGACTGGGTGAGCCAGAGGGCGCCGCCCGGGTCGACGGCCCACTCGATGTCCTGCGGCGCCCCGTAGTGCCCCTCGACCCGGTCGCCCAGCTCGGCCAGGGCCCGGACCTGCCCGTCGGTGAGGCAGAACGCGCCCCCCGCCCCGTCCGGGGTCTCCTCCGCCGCCGGGCGCGCCACCCCGGTCGCGATCCCGTTCATCCCGCCCGCGGTCCCGCCCGCCGTTCTCCTGCCGGCCGTTCCGGACGCCGCCCTCTCGTCCGCCGTTCCGGACGCCGCCCTCTCGTCCGCCGTTCCGGCCGCCGGGGTCTCGACGCGCTCGACGCCGCCGCCCGCCAGCGACCGTACGGCCAGCCGCTTGTCGCCCGCCCGCCGGTCGGTGATCCGCCCGGTCGCGATGTCCACCGTGAAGCGGTCGGGGTTGACCGCGCCGGAGACGACCGCCTCGCCCAGCCCGGGAGCGGCGTCGATCACCGCTTGGCGGCGCCGCCCGGTGACCGGGTCGGCGGTGAACATCACCCCGGCGACCTCGGCCTGCACCATCTCCTGGATCACGACGGCCAGCCGCACGCTGCGGTGGGCGATGCCGTTCGCCGCCCGGTAGGCGACGGCCCGGTCGGTCCAGAGCGAGGCCCAGCAGTGCCGGACCGCCTCCAGCACGGCCTCCGGCCCGACCACGTTCAGGAAGGTGTCCTGCTGCCCGGCGAAGCTGGCGTCCGGGAGGTCCTCGGCGGTGGCGGAGGAGCGGACCGCGACGGGGCCGTGCGCGCTGCGTCGTACGGCGTCGGCGACCTCCTCGGGGACCGGGGCCGAGAGCACGGCCGCGCGGGCGGTGCCGGCCAGCTCGGCCAGGGCCCGGGTGTCGGTGGGGGACGTCACCTCCAGGGCGTCGAGCACGGCCTCCAGCGCCCCGGACCGCCCGGTGACCCGGCGGTAGGCCTCGGTGGTGAGGCAGACGCCGGCCGGGACGGGGAACCCGGCCGCGGTGAGCACGCCGAGGTTGGCCGCCTTGCCGCCGACGAGCGGCAGCATCCCGGCGTCGATCTCCTCGAACCTCAGGACCAGCGGAATCTCCATGGCACGCCTCCTGGAAGCAACGGTAAGCCTGCCCCGCACAATAAATCAACAAGTGATGAAATATGGTCTTTTTGCGTTCTTCCAGGCGTGCTGGATCAGCGGAAGGGGCGGGGCGGGTTCCCGGAGGGCGGGGCGGTGGGTCAGGGCAGCCGCAGGTCGGCGAAGACCGGGCGGTGGTCGGTGCCCGGCAGCGAGTGCACGCTGAAGGCGTCCACCGCCATCCGGGAGTCGGCCAGCACGTGGTCGAGGGTGACGCCGGGGACGGGCTCCCAGCCCTGCTGCGGCCAGGTCGGTGTCAGTCCTCGCCCGGTGGCGTCGGCCGCGTCGCGGTAGCCGCTGTCCAGCAGGTCGCGCACCGGACCGTGGTCGAGGGTGGCGTTGAAGTCCCCGGCGAGCACCCGCAGCTCCCCGCCCGCGCGGGGCAGGGCCCGGAGCCCGTCGAACCAGCAGGGCACCTTGTAGTCGTAGCGCGGCGCGCACGGATGCACCGAGACGACCTCGATCCGGCGTCCTCCCGGGTGCTCGACCGCGGCCCGGGCCTGCCGGAACCTGCCCTCCTCGATCAGCGGCAGCTCGGAGAGGCGGTACCGGGAGTAGACGCCCGATCCCCACACCCCGTTCTTCGAGCGGTCGACGGTGTGCGGGAGAAGCCTGCGCAGCCCGGCCGCCTCCAGGCGTGCGACCGCCTCCGGGGTGAGCTCCTGCAGTGCGAGCACATCGGGGTCGAGGGCCCGCACCAGCTTCATCAGGGCCGCGGTGTCGCCCGCGCCCACCGCCAGGTTCGCGGCGAGCACCCGCAGCCGCTGCGGCCCGGCGGGCGGGTCTCCGTCGGCGAAGTGCCGGGGGAGCACGGCCAGCGCGAGGACGAGGCTCACCACGAGGGCGGCGGCCGCCGCCGCCCGGCGGCGCAGCCCCAGGGCCAGCAGCAGCGGCGCCCCCGAGGCCGCGGCCACGTAGGGGGTGAACGCCACCAGCGCCACCCACTGCCACACGGGGGTCCAGCCGGTGACCCGGAGCACCGCCCAGCCCGCGAACGGCAGCAGCGCCGCCCAGACCAGCGCGCCCGCCCACCTCGATCGGATCATGGAGCGGAGCGTATCGGCCGCCCGTGCAGATTCCATGAAGATCCACCGCGGATCCGGACTATCCGCTGGCCGCGGACGATGAGCGAAGAGTCCGTTTCATGGCATAACATGACTCTCCGGTGCGTTGTGAACGCATACACGTAATGACCGCCCGGCGGCCGCCACCTGAAAGGGGCGGTATCTACCTCGGTCGAAGCCCACCATGACGGTGCGCTCCCGGGTCCGGGCCGCGTCCTCCGTCTGGAATCTCGACGGAGACGTCTCAGTGAAGTCCTACCTCGCGGTGCTCGGCACGCCCGGAGCCTGGCGGTTCCTCGCCCCCGCACTCGTCGCCCGCCTGCCGTACGCCATGCTGCAGCTCGGCATCCTGCTGCTCGTGGAGTGGTCCACCGGCTCGTACGGCGCTGCGGGCATCGCCTCCGCGGCCGCCGCCGTGGCGCAGGCGCTGATCGGCCCGCAGACCGGCCGCCTCGCCGACCGGTACGGCCAGGCGAAGGTGCTCGTCCCCCAGGTCCTCGCGCACGCCGCGGCACTGGGCGGCCTGCTGGCGCTCGCCGCCGCGCACGCGCCGGGCGCCCTGCTGGTGGCCGTGGCGGCCCTGGCGGGCGGTTCGATGCCGCAGGTCGGCTCCATGGTCCGGACCCGCTGGGCCCACGTGCTCGGCGGCTCGGAGGGTTCGGCGAAGCTGGGCACGGCCTTCGCGCTGGAGTCGATCACCGACGAGCTGACCTTCACCGTCGCCCCGGTGCTGCTGGTGGCGCTGTCGACCGGCTTCTCGCCCGTCTGGGCGCTGCTGGCGGCGCTGGTCATGGTGGTGGCCGGCACCCTGGCGTTCGCCGCGGTCCGCAGGGGGGCACCCGAGCCGATGCCGGTCCGGGTCCGCTCCCAGCACGGTGTGCTCCGGCTGCGCGGCGTGGCCGTGCTCGCGACCGCGTTCGTCGCGCTCGGCACGGTCTTCGGCAGCCTCCAGGTCGGCATCACCTCGACGACCGCCGCCCTCGGCCAGACCGGTGCCGCGGGCCCCGTCTACGGGACGTTCTCCGCCGCCAGCATGGTCGGCGGCATCCTCTACGGGCTCATCCGCTGGAAGACCGGGGCCGCGCACCGGCTGGCGGCCGCCGTCGGCCTGCTCTCCGCGGCGACGATCGCGCTCACCTTCGCCGGATCCGTCCCGGTCCTGTACGGCACGGCGGCCCTGGCCGGGTTCGTCATCGCCCCCGCGGTGATCACCGGATACACCCTGGTGGAGCAGCTGGTCCCCACCGAGGTCAGGACCGAGGCGTTCACCTGGCTCAACGGCGCGATCGGCCTGGGCATCGCCACCGGCGCGGCGGTGGCGGGCCAGCTGGTGGACCGGTTCGGCACCGGCTTCGCGTTCCTGGTCCCGCCGGTCACCACCGGCCTGGCCGCCCTGCTGGTCCTGGCCTTCCTGCGGCGCCTCGCCCCCGCGGGCGGCGCCTCCCCGGCCCGGGAGCTGGTCGCGGCCTCCTGACCGGATCCCGCGCAACGCCGCAGGGCCGTCACCCCCCACGGGTGGCGGCCCTGCGGCGTACGGGACGTTCAGGCGCGGGCGGCCTGGGCGGCGCGGCGGGCCTCGCGGCGCTCGACGAAGCGCGAGGCGGTGACCTCGGTCCGGGCCAGGAAGTCGGCGAGCTCCTCGCGGGCCTTCTCGCCCTCGGCGTCGAGCCCGCCCATGTCGAAGACGGCCCACTGGCGCAGGACCGGCATGAGCACGTCGTCGAGGTGCAGGCGCAGGTCGTAGATGCCGGCGTTGGCGATGACGAGGGCCTTGCGGGTGAAGCCCTCGATGCCGGTGCCGGGCATCTGGAAGGTGGTGACCACGTCGGTGACGGCGCGCATGGTCTGGCTCGGGGTGAGCTGGAAGGCCGCGTTGAGCAGGTTGCGGTAGAAGAGCATGTGCAGGTTCTCGTCGGCCGCGATCTTGGCGAGCAGGCGCTCGCAGTTCGGGTCCTGGGAGGCCTTGCCGGTGTTGCGGTGGGAGATGCGGGTGGCCAGCTCCTGGAACGAGACGTAGGCCAGCGAGTGGAGCACGCCCTCGTAGGAGTTGGTGAAGCCCTCGCCCATGTGCGTCATCCGGGCCCGCTCCAGGGCGACCGGGTCCACGGCGCGGGTGACCGTCAGGTAGTCGCGGATCGCGGTGCCGTGGCGGCCCTCCTCCGCGGTCCAGCGGTGCACCCAGGTGCCCCAGGCCGCGTCGCGGCCGAAGGTGGTGGCGATCTCGTGGTGGTAGCTGGGGAGGTTGTCCTCGGTCAGCAGGTTCACGATGAGGGAGATGCGCGCCTCCTCGGGGATCTCCGAGTCGGTCGGCGACCAGGGCTCGCCGCCGAACAAGCCGTCGTAGTCCCTGCCCTCGGACCACGGGATGTACTCGTGCGGGAACCACTCCTTGGCGACCTTCAGGTGCCGGTCCAGCTCCCCGGCGACGACGGGCTCAAGCTCAAGCAGCAGCTCGGTCTGACTGAACTCTCGCATGGGGCTTCTCCCTCGCAGATTACGGAACCGTAACCTACGTTAGCGTAGGTAAAAGTGCGCCCGGTTAGTGTGAACGACCCTATTTATTGACCGATGGTTTGTGGTTTTCCTACTTGTGCTGGAGGATCGGCGCCCCGGACCCGTGCCGGGCGGAGTCCGGACGCCGCGGCGGGTGCCCGGCGGCCTCCGGCAGGGCCCTGCCGGAGGCGTGTCCCGCGGCCAGGAAGACCAGGGCGATCTCGGCCAGCAGCAGCAGGCGCTCCACCAGGCCGTAGTAGCCCGGCCCGCCGAGCAGCCCGGCGACCGGGGAGCCCGGGTGCGCCGCCAGGAACACGGCCAGCAGCGCCACGCAGGCCGCGCTCACCGCGGGCAGCGCGACCCCGCCGGACCGGCGGCCGAGCAGCCGGCCCGCGCACGGCAGCGCGGTGAACACCACGGCCGCCGACCAGCGGTGGATCTCCCCGGCGATCGAGGTGACCCCCGGCGCGGCGTCGGTGGGGAACGCCGCGCTCAGCAGCAGGCCGAGCGCGCCGGCGACGAGCAGCACCCGGGCGGCCGCGCTGCGGGCCGGATCCGTCCGGGCCAGGCCGTACGCGGTCCACAGGCAGGCCGAGGCCAGCGCGAGCGTGCCGCCGACCAGTGCCCAGGCGGTGGCGTCGTGCAGCGCGTAGTCGCTGACCAGGTCGCCCATCGGGTCCACGGCCCCGCCCGCGGCCAGGTGCGCGTAGCCCATCGCCACCGCGGCGAGCACGGCCCCGCCCCTGCCGAGGTTCGCGCCCCTGCCGAGATCCACGCCGCCGGGGCTCCCGATCCCGTCCGGGGTGCCGCCGGGGCTCCCGCTCCCGCCGGAGCCTCCGTCCTCGCCCGGTCCCTCACCGGGCCGGTGCCGTACGTCCCGGCCGCTCACCGCGCGACCTCCCGGTAGATCTCCTCGAACCGGGCCAGGGAGGCCTGGTGGTCGTGGGTCAGGGCGATCTCGCGGCTCGCCGCCCCCATGGCGGCGCACAGGTCCGGGGACTCGAGCAGCGCGGTCAGGTGGCGGGCCAGGCCGTGGACGTCGCCGGGACGGTACAGGTGGCCGTTCTCCCCGGGCCGCACCAGGTGGGGCAGGGCCATCGCGTCGGCGGCGACCACCGGCAGCCCGGCGGCCATCGCCTCCAGCGTGGCGATGCTCTGCAGTTCGGCCGTGCCCGGCATGGCGAACACGTCGGCGGCGGCGTAGGCGTCGGGCAGCATGTCGTCCGGGACGAACCCCAGGAAGGTGACGCGGTCGCCGACGCCGATGCGCCGCGCCAGCCGCTCCAGCGAGGCCCGCCGCCCGCCGGTGCCGGCCAGCGCGAGCTGCGCGTCGGTCCCGTTGAGGACGTACGGCAGCGCGCGGATGAGCTCGTCCAGCCGCTTCTCCTCGTCCAGCCTCCCGACGAAGAGCACGGTCCGGCGGTCGGACAGGTCCATGGCCTTGCGCGCCCACGCCCGGGGCTCCCTGCGAGGCCGGAACCGGCCGAGGTCGATGCCGCAGGAGACCGGCTCCACGGGACGGGTGAAGCCCTTGTCGGTGAGCAGCCCGGCCGCGATGCGGGTCGGGGTGGTGATCCGGTCCGCCCGGGAGAAGACCCGGTTGAAGTCGCGCCAGGCGAGGTCGCCGGCCCGGTCCCGGAGCGGCTCGGGCACGTGCGCGAACTGGAAGAGGTTGTCGGGCATGAAGTGGTTGGTGGCGACCACGGGCACGCCCGCCCGCCGGGCGGCCGAGATCGCCGCGCGGCCGACCACGAAGTGCCCCTGGACGTGGACCACGTCGGGGGCGATCTCGGCGACCAGCCGGTCGAGCCTGGCCGGCACCGAGATCCGCATGGTCGGGTGGACGAGCACCGGTGCCGAGCGCAGCCGGTGCACCGTCACCCCGTCGACGCGGTCGGTCCTGGCCGGGCCGGTCTCCGAGGCGCAGACCACGTGCACGTCGTTGCCCCGCCGGGCGAGGCCCCGGGCCAGCCGGTGGGTGAAGTAGGCGGCGCCGTTCACATCCGGCGGGTAGGTGTCGGTCCCGATCAGGACCCGGCACGGCCGGGTGCCGGAGGACCCCGGCGCGGAGGGGGATCCCCCCGGAAGGGGCTCGGCGGCGGACACGGCGGAGGGGGACATCGAGGGGGTCATGACCATGGGGAAGGCTTCCGTTCGTCGTGGTTCGTCGTGGTTCGTCGGGGTTCAGCCGAGCCGGGTCAGCCCGGCCGGGCCGGGCCGGGTCTGACCGGGTCGGGTCCGGCCGGGTCCGCCGGGGTCATCGGGCCGCCGGGTCGGGTGCGGGGGTCATCGGGGTGGTCCGGGCCAGGGCGACCGTCCCGGCGGCGGCGAGCGCTCCGGCCCCCAGGGCGACGAGCGTGCTCACCGCCCCGGTGGGCAGCGGCTCACCCAGCAGGAGGGCTCCGAAGGCGACGGCGGTGAGCGGGTCGGTCACCTGCAGCGCGGCGAACGCGACACCGAAGTGGCCCACGGCGTAGGCACGCTGCAACAGGACCAGTGCGAGCAGGGCGGGCACCGGGACGGCCGCCAGGAACCAGGGCTCCCAGTTGCCGTCGACCAGCACCCGGGCGAGCGTGGCGGTCGCGCCGTACAGCACGCCCGCCGCGGTCGCGAGCAGTGCGGCCCGCGCTGCGGGGGAGGACCGCCGCCCGACGGCCCACAGCACCAGGGACACGGCGGCCGCGCCCCCGAGCAGGACCGCCGCCTCGCCGGTGCCGAGGTACGGCGAGCCGGTGTGCTCGGGCACCACCAGGACCAGGCCCATCAGCCCGATCGCGATCACCGCGGCGGAGGCGAGCTCACCGGGCCGGGGCCTGCGGTGCCGCAGCGCGGCGGCGCAGGGCAGGGCGAACAGGAGGCTGGCCACACCCATCGGCTGGACCACCGTGAGCGGGCCGTACTTCAACGCGACGATGTGCAGTGCCGTGCCCGCGCCGATCGCGAGCCCGCCGAGCAGCCACCGGGGGCGGCGCAGCAGGCGGCGGAGGCCGGGCCCGGAGGCGTGGGCCGCCTCGAACTGCTGCAGCGCCGCGCCGAGGGCGAAGAACAGCGATCCCACCAGTGCCAGTCCGGCCGCGAGCACAGTCATGCGCACTCCTCCCAGAGCAGATCAAGACATGGCGAGATGACCGTGACGTCTCGTGGAGGCGTCCGGATGAGGTCTTCCGGTGAACCACTGGCAGCGTCCCGCGGCCGGGACACCGGAACCATGGGGGATCTCCCTGAGTTTCACGGGAGATCCCCGGGATCCGCCCCGAGGGGGCGAGGGCCCGCCGGGCCGCCACGCGGCCCGGCGGTGCCGGCCGTCACCGCCACCGCCGGTGACCGGAGGCCGGCACCCGGCGGAGCCGGCGGGCGCCGGTCAGTCGGAGGCGGCCAGGACCGGCTCGGACTCCCGGGTCTCCCCCCGGGAGGAGGCCCGGCGGTGCCGCACGTACCGGACCGCCTCGACGACCACGGTGATCGTCACGGCGATGCCGAGGCCGAGCAGCAGGCCCTTGACCGGGTCGTGCTCGAAGGCTGCACCGCCCACGTAGCCGATCAGGGCGGAGTAGACGGCCCAGGAACCGGCGGCGAGCGCGTCGAAGAGGGCGAAGGAGCGGCGGGGGTAGGCCACCGCGCCCATGGTCAGGGTGCAGGCCGTCCGGCCGCCGGGGATGTAGCGGGCGACCACCAGGACGAGTCCGCCCCGCTCGGCCAGCGCCCGCTCCGCCCAGGCGAAGGCCTTGCCCGTCCGCCTGCCGCCGCGCAGCCGGCCGTTGGCGGTCCGGCCGATGGCGTAGGAGATGTGGTCGCCGGCGAAGGCGCCCAGCGCCCCCACCGCGATCACCAGGGGCAGGTCCGGCGCACCGGTCGAGGCGGCGAACACGCCCGCCGTGATGAGGGACGTCTCGGCGGGCACGATCGGGAAGAAGCCGTCGAGCACCGCCAGCGCGAACAGCGCCAGATAGATCCAGGGCGAGGCCATCGCCTGCTGGACCGCGTCGAGGATGGCTTGGGTCACGGCGAAGCTCCATGCGTAGGGGGATCTGCCAAGGCACACTGACGGCCCGCGGTTCCGCCGGCAACCAGGATGATCCCTGAACCGGCGGCGCGGCGCCCCTGAGATCCCTCAGGGTTTCCGTCGTGGCGACCGTATGGATTCTGCCGGTTCCGCCGGCGCGCGGGCATCGCACGAACGGCCCCCTCCCACCCCTGACTTTCGTCAGGGGGAGTCCGGCACCTCCGGCGGAGGAGACGTGATCGGCGCGCCTGTACCGTCGCAGGATGACGATTCCCCGGTCGGTCCGGCGGGACCTGCTGCTCTGGGCGGTCCTGTGCGCTCCGCTGCTCGCGTCTCCGCCGTTCATCACCTGGTGGGAGGCCTCGGACGGCTGGGTGCGGGGGGTCTCGGCGGGCGCGGTGACCGTGGCGGCCGCGGTGCTCGCCCGCCGCCGGGCCCCGCTCGCCGCGGCGCTGGCGGTCCTGGCCGCGGGCTCGCTGGACCTCGGGTACGGGGTGGCCACCGTCCAGCTCTCGTGGGTCGGCGAGTCGGTGAAGCTGGGCCCGCTGAACGGGTTCACCCTCGCGATCGCGGTCCTCAGCTTCCGGGTCGGCCGCCGGACGCCCCGCGCCCGCCCGGCCGCGCTGGCCTACGCCGCGATCCTGGGCACGGGAGTCCTGTGCGTGCTGGCCGTCTCCTGCGGGCCGGAGCCCGACCCCTCGATTCCCGGGTTCTGGTTCCCCGTCCTGTCCGGTGTGCTGTTCAGCGCGGTCCTGCCCTGGTCGGGCGGCCTGCTGCTGCGCCAGCGCGCCGAGGCGCACGACCGGGAACGGCGCCTGGTGGCCGGTCAGGTCCGGCTCCGCGAGCGCAACCGGATCGCCCAGGACATGCACGATTCGATCGGCCACGACCTGGCGCTGATCGCCCTGCGGGCCGCCGCCCTGGAGATGGCGCCCGACCTGGACGAACGGCACCGCCGGGCGGCGGGGGAGCTGCGGGCCGCCGCCGCCGACACCACCGAGCGCCTCCGCCGGGTCATCGGCGTCCTGCGCGAGGACGGGGAGGCGCCGCTGATCCCGGCGGCGGAGAGCGTCGCCGGGATCGTGGACCGGGCGCGGGACTCGGGCATGCGGGTGGAACTGCGCGGTGAGGGCGGGCTCCGCGACCGCACGGCCTGCCGGATCGTCCAGGAGGCGCTGACCAACGTCGCCAAGCACGCGCCCGGCGCCCCGGTGACGGTCGAGGTGGCCGCCGGGCCCGGCGGGATCGAGCTGGCCGTGGCCAACCCCGCGCCCGGCGGCGCGACGGCCCCCGCCGGGCGGTCGTCCGGGGGCGGGCTGGGCCTGATGGGGCTGCGCGAGCGCGTACGGCTCGCGGGCGGCACGTTCGAGGCGGCCCCGCACGCGGGCGGTTTCCGGATCATCGCGCGGTTCCCCGAGGAGGACGCCGCCGCGGCACGCCCTCCGGAGGAGGGCGCGGGGACGGACCTCCGCGGAGCGGACCTCGGCGGGCAGAACGCCCGTGAGGAGAGCGCCCGCGAGGAGAGCGCCCGCGAGGAGAGCGCCCGTGAGGAGAGCGCCCGCGAGGAGAGCGCCCGTGAGGAGAGCGTCCATGAGGAGAACACCCGTGAGAAGGACGGAGCGCGATGATCCGGGTGCTGCTGGCCGACGACGAGGCCATGATCCGGGCGGGGGTGCGGGCCATCCTGGCCGCCGCCCCGGAGGTCGAGGTGGTCGCCGAGGCGGGCGACGGGAGGGAGGCGGTCGACCTGGTGCTCGCCCACCGGCCCGACGTCGCACTGCTCGACATCCGGATGCCCCGCCTGGACGGCCTCGCGGCCGCCGCGGAGCTGCGCCGGGTCGCGCCGGAGACGGCCGTGCTGATGCTGACCACGTTCGGTGAGGACGAGTACATCGCCCGGGCGCTGAGCGGGGGCGCCGCGGGCTTCCTGCTCAAGGCGGGGGACCCGCGCGAGCTGCTGGCCGGGATCCGCGCCGCCGCGGAGGGCGCGGCCTACCTCTCGCCGCGGATCGCCCGCCGGGTCATCGCCGAGCTCGCCGGCGGCCGGCTGGCCCGAGCGGCGGCGGCCCGCGACCAGATCGCCGGGCTCACCCCCCGTGAGCGGGAGGTGCTGACCCTGCTCGGGGCGGGCCTGTCCAACGCGCAGATCGCCCGCCGCCTCCACCTGGTGGAGGGGACCGTGAAGGCGCATGTGAGCGCGATCCTCACCCGGCTGGGCGCCCGCAACCGGGTGCAGGCGGCGATCCGGGCCTACGAGGCGGGACTGCTCGACCCGGAGGCGGCCGGCTGACCGGACGGGCCGGGCCGTACGGGACCGGGGCGGCGGGCCTCGGCGGCGACCAGCTGATCGCACCGGACCGGACGTAACAGAACAGGATGGGACCGGACGGGCCGGTCCGGGTGCTCAGACGGAGGGGGCCGGATCCTGCTGGAGCCGGCGCAGCACCCGGCGGAAGGCGTAGACGGAGACGGCCGCGGCCAGGCCCGTGATCACGGCGACCGTCGTGGTGCGGATCAGCAGGTAGGGGCCGACCAGCAGCTGGCTGCCGACCGACTGCTGGATCAGCAGCCAGATGCTCACCGTGGAGTTGGCCAGCAGGACGAAGGCCCAGAGCAGGGTGATCCGGGCGAAGAACCGGCGGACCCGCTCGTGCTTCAGCACCACCGCGGGCAGATGGACGTAGTCGAGCGTGAGCTTCTGCACCAGCGGCCGGCGGAGCCGTACCGAGGCGAGGAAGACCATGCTGAGGCAGATCGTGCCCAGCTCGGGCTGGAGGAAGTAGAACTGCGCCCCGCCGAACCAGATGCTGACCAGCACGCGCAGGGTGATCGCCAGGGAGGCGAGGTACATCGTCGCGGGCACCGGGACCCGCCGGACCAGCCGCCAGCCCACTCCCGCGTACACCCAGGTCATCGCCGCGGCCATGCCGCCGACCTCGCCGAGCAGGGCGAAGGCGGTGTAGAAGACGGCGAGGGGGGCGACGACGCCCTCCAGCAGGCGCGGCACCGCCTGCCGCAGGAGCGCGGTGAGACGGGGCAGGGTGACGGGCTGGTGGTTCATCACACTCCACTGGACGGCGGAATGACGACGCTGGAGGACCGGCGTCTACCCCGGCACACGACTGCCAGACATGCCGGGAATGTCACATGGGCTTACGGAAGGGTCACTCCCGTGTGGATCGGCGACTCACGCTACCTGACGGCCGTGAGTGCAAAGGAGGCGATGAGGCAACCATGCCCGATGGGTGACGGTTCCGGAACCGGTGCTTTCCGGAGGGGCCCGCACCGGCGGGGGCCTTCCGCGGGCCCGGCGGACGGTCCGGCTGAAGGCCCGGCGCGCGTCAGCCGAGCGACGCGGCGGCCAGCCTCGCGCCGAAGCCGACGAACAGGACGCCCGCGGCGGCGGTGAGGATCGCGGCCAGCCGCCGGCGGCGGCGGAACTGCGCGGCGAGGTAGGTGCCGCCGAAGATCAGCGCGGTCAGGTACAGCATGCTGAAGACCTGCAGGATGGCGCCGAGGACCAGGAACGACAGGGCGGGGCTGGCGTAGGCGGGGTCCACGAACTGGATGAAGAAGGAGATGAAGAAGAGGATCGCCTTCGGGTTCAGCAGGCTGACGACGAGCGCCCTGCGGAACGGGTCGGCCTCCCTCCGCGCCTCCGCCACCGCCTGCGCGGTCTCCTCGGCCTGCACGCTCTCCGGGGCCCGCCGCGACCGCCAGGCCCCGCGCAGCATCTGCAGGCCCATCCACGCCAGATAGGCCGCGCCCGCGTACTTGACGACGGCGAACAGCAGCGGCGTCGTCCTCAGCACCGAGGCGGCCCCGGCCGCGGCGAGGGCCATCAGGACCGTGTCGCCCACGAACACCCCGGCCGCGCCGCGGTAACCCTGCGCCACCCCGTGCCGGGCGGCGGTGGCCAGCACGTACAGGGAGTTGGGGCCGGGCAGCAGGATGATGAAGAACGCGCCGGCGACGTAGGTCCAGAGGTCGGTGATGCCGAAGAACATGCGGTGCTCCAGGGGGCGAAGCGGAAGGCGTCATCACCGTACTGCCACCGCGGCGCTCACCGATCCGGCGGGCCGGGCGCCCCGGCCCGCCGGCGGAACCGGGCGGAACCGGGCGGCGCCCTTTGGAACGCGTCTTGCTGGGCCGTTGAAAGCCGCCTCCTTTGGGTCTTGTGGAGGCCTGGTGTCAAGGCTACGATCACCACAACTCTTAGGAAACTTTCCTAAAAGAAGAACCGAATGGGAGGCACCATGACCCGTTCGCATCCCCCGTAACCCTGGAAGAGCTGCGAAAACCCGACGCCGAGGGCAGTCGTCCTCCGACGCCCGGCAGACCGTGCGACCCGGCCGCCCGGTTTCGGGGCGGCGGAACCGGACGGGTCGCGCCCTCCTGCCCCACTCGTCCTGACAGGCGTGGAAAACCTCCCCGGTCGCCGCCGACGCCGACCGGATCGGCCCGGCCGGACCGACCCGCCTGTCACCCGGACCACGGCTCGCATCCGCCCTCCTGCATCCGCGGAGGCGAGCCCTCCCCGCCGTACGGCCCGCGCCCCGCCCCTCCCCGACCCCCGACCAGGGGGACTCCCGGCGGGGCGCAAGCCGTACGGCCACCCCCCACCGAACCACCGAGGTCATCGAGGTCAACGTGAGATTCCGCCTCATCACCCGATCCGCCGTCGCCCTGGCGGCGCTCCTGCTGGGCACGGCGGTCGCGCCACCGGCCCAGGCCGCCGAGCCCGCCGCGGTTACCGCCGCCTTCACGAAGACCGCCGACTGGGGCTCCGGCTTCCAGGGCGGATACACGATCAAGAACGGGACCTCCGCCGCGATCAACTCGTGGAAGGTCGAGTTCGACCTCCCGGCGGGAGTGAACGTCGGCTCCTTCTGGGACGCATCCCTGACCCGCAGCGGCCAGCACTTCACCTTCTCCAACCTCGGCTGGAACGGCACCCTGGCCCCCGGCGCCAGCGTGAGCTTCGGCTTCCTCGGCTCACCCGGCGGGGCCGCGGCCGTACCCGCGAACTGCAAACTCAACGGCGCCGACTGCGGCGGCGACGACGGCGGCCCGACCGACCCCGTGCTGCCCGGCAGGCCCGGCACCCCGAGCGCGACCGGCGGCAGCAAGAGCATCGCCCTGACCTGGGGCAAGTCGTCCGGCACCGTGACCGGCTACCGCGTCTACGAGGGCGGCACCCGCAAGGCCGAGGTCACCGGGACCAGCGCCACGATCTCCGGCCTGGGCGACTGCGAGACGCACACCTACACCGTCAAGGCCTACAACGCCGAAGGCGAGTCGCCCGCCAGCGACGAGGCGACCGGCACCACCACCGGCTGCACGCCGAGCCCGCTGCCCAAGCACTTCCTCACCGGCTACTGGCACAACTTCGACAACGAGGCCGTCGAGCTCAAACTCTCCGCGGTGCCGACCTCCTACGATCTGGTCGCGGTCTCCTTCGGCGAGGCCACCTCCACTCCCGGCGAGGTCACCTTCGCCGTCGACCCGGGCCTGTCGGCCTCCCTCGGCGGCTACACCGATGCCCAGCTCAAGGCCGACGTCAAGACCCTCCAGTCGCGCGGCCAGAAGGTCATCCTCTCCGTCGGCGGCGAGAAGGGCCGCGTGCAGGTGGCCAGCGCCGCCGCGGCGACCAAGTTCGCCGACACCGTCCACGCCATCATGCAGTCGTACGGCTTCGACGGCGTGGACATCGACCTGGAGAACGGCCTCAACGCCACCTACATGGGCCAGGCGTTGCGCTCGCTACGCGCCAAGACCGGCCCCGACCTGATCATCACGATGGCCCCGCAGACCATCGACATGCAGTCGACCGGCGCGGAGTACTTCAAGCTCGCGCTGAACATCAAGGACATCCTCACCGTCGTCCACACCCAGTACTACAACTCCGGCGCCATGCTCGGCTGCGACCAGATGGCCGCCTACTCCCAGGGCACGGTCAACTTCCTCACCGCGCTGGCCTGCATCCAGCTGGAGAACGGCCTGCGCCCCGACCAGGTCGCGCTCGGCCTGCCCTCCGGGCCCGGCGCGGCCGGCGGCGGCATCGTCTCCCCATCCGTGGTCAACCAGGCGCTGACCTGCCTGGCCACCCGGACCGGCTGCGGCAGCTTCGTCCCGCCGCGCGCCTACCCGGGGATCCGCGGCGCGATGACCTGGTCGATCAACTGGGACGCCTCGAACAACTGGAACTTCTCCAAGACCGTCAAGCCGCACCTCGCCACCCTCCCCTAGGAATGATCATGAGACTACGCCGTACGGCCGTCGCCGTACTCTCCGCCGTGGCAGTGACGTCCGCCGGGCTGACCGCCGCGGCCGCCGCCGCCACCGCCGCCCCCCACGCGAGCGCCGTGTTCGCGGCCCCGGCCTGGCAGGCCTGGACGGCATACGCCGTCGGCGCCCGGGTCGGCTACAACGGGTCCGAGTACGAGGCCATCCAGGGCCACACCTCCCTGCCCGGCTGGGAGCCGCCGAATGTCCCGGCCCTGTGGAAGCTCGCCACCGGCGGCCCCACCACGCCGCCCGGCACGCCCGGCCGGCCCGGCGCCCCCTCGGTCACCGGCACCACGAACTCCGCGATCTCCCTGACCTGGGGCGCATCGTCCGGCACCGTGACCGGCTACCGCGTCTACGAGGGCAGCGCCCAGAAGGCGCAGGTCGCCGGGACCAGCGCCACGATCTCCGGATTGGGCACCTGCGAGACGCACACCTACACCGTCAAGGCCTACAACACGCAGGGCGAGTCGGTCGCCAGCAGCCAGGTCACCGGGACCACCACCGGCTGCACCAACCCCGACCCGCCCGGCAAGCTGCCCGGCGCGCCGTACCTCTACATGGGCTGGGGCAACCCGCCGAGCCCGGCCACGGTGATGGACGCGACCGGCGTCAAGTCCTTCACGATGGCGTTCATCCTGGCCCAGAACGGCTGCAACCCGGCCTGGGACGGCCAGCGCCCGCTGACCGGCGGCACCGACGCCTCCGCGATCAACACGATCAAGTCCAAGGGCGGGAGCGTCGAGATCTCCTTCGGCGGCTGGAGCGGCAACAAGCTCGGCCCGAACTGCTCCACCCCGCAGGCCTTCGCCGGCGCGGTGCAGAAGGTCATCGACGCCCACGGCCCGGCGGTGGTCGACTTCGACATCGAGAACACCGACGAGTTCGAGAACTACACCGTCCAGGACCGCATCCTCAACGGCCTGAAGATCGTCCGGCAGAACAACCCGAACGTGAAGATCGTCGTCACCATCCCGACGTTCAAGACGGGCCTGAGCGCCGCGGGCATCCGGCTGGTCAACCAGGCCAAGGCGCTGAACGTCCCGATCGACAACTACACGATCATGCCGTTCAACTTCGGCGGCACCAACATGTACCAGGACACGGTCAACGCCTCCGAAGGGCTGAAGAGCTCGCTGAAGAGCGCGTTCGGCTGGAGCGACGCCGAAGCTTACGCGCACATGGGCATCTCCGGCATGAACGGCAAGTCCGATCAGGGGGAGACCACCACCCCGGCCACGTGGACCCAGATCCGCGACTGGGCCAAGTCCAAGGGCCTGACCAGGCTCTCCTTCTGGTCGACCAACCGCGACCGGGTCAACGGCGGCGGCGCCCCGCAGGCCGAGTGGGAGTTCACCAGGATCACCGCGGGCTTCTAGCCGGTACGGCCCGCGCCCCCGCCCCCCGGGGGGTGCGGGCCGTACACCTCCGACACCCCCAGCAGAGCCTCGTGAGGCAGGTCATGAACCAACGATCGGCGCGGATGCGGCTGGCGGCGCTCGCCGTCCTGGCGCTGGGCGGAGCGACGCTCTCCGCCTCGCCCGCCCATGCCGCGAACATCACCACCAACCCCGGGTTCGAGGACGGGCTGGCCGGGTGGAGCTGTTCGGCGTCCTCGGGCGCGGCGGCGGTCTCCTCTCCGGTGCACGGCGGGTCCAAGGCCCTGCAGGCCACGCCCGCCGACAGCGACACCGCGCGCTGCCAGCAGACCGTCACCGTCGAACCCTCCTCGTCCTACACGCTGTCGGGGTGGGTCCGTGGCGGCTACGTGTTCCTCGGCGTGAGCGGCACCGGCACGACCGACACCAGCACCTGGGCCTCCTCCCCCTCCGCCTACACGCAGCTGACCCGGACCTTCACCACCGGCGCGTCGACCAGGTCGGTGACGATCCACGTCAACGGCTGGTACGGCCAGGGCGCCTACCAGGCCGACGACATCGTGCTGGACGGCCCGCCCGGACAGAGCCTCCCGGCCGTCCCCGCCATCCTGTCCGCCACGGGCACCGACACCGCCGCCACGGTGAAGTGGACCGCCGCCGAGCGGGCGACGGGCTACAACGTCTACCGCGACGGCGCCAAGGTGGCGTCGACCACGTCGACCACCCACATGGAGAACCTCCCGCCCGGCGCCTACGGCTACCAGGTGACCGCCCTCAACGCGGCGGGCGAGACGGCCAGGTCCGCGCAGGTCTCCGTCGTGGTCGGCGACGACAGCCCGCCGCCTCCGCCCGACCCGCCGCCGGCCGACCGCCTCCTGGTCGGCTACCTGCACGCCTCGTTCGCCAACGGCTCCGGCTACGTCCGGATGGCCGACGTGCCGGACGAATGGGACATCATCAACCTCTCCTTCGGCGAACCGACCTCGGTGACCTCCGGCGACATCCGCTTCACCCGCTGCCCGGCCGCCGAGTGCCCGAACGTCGAGTCCGAGGCCGAATTCACCGCCGCGATCAGGGCCAGGCAGGCCGCCGGGAAGAAGGTGCTCATCTCCATCGGCGGCCAGAACGGCCAGGTCCAGCTCACCACCGCCGCCGCCCGCGACGCGTTCGTGCGCTCGGTGAGCGCGATCATCGACAGGTACGGCCTCGACGGGCTGGACATCGACTTCGAGGGCCACTCCCTCTACCTCGACGCCGGCGACACCTCGCTGCGGGCCCCGACCACCCCGGTGATCGTCAACCTGATCGCCGCGCTGAAGGCGCTCAAGGCGAAGTACGGCGCGAAGTTCGTGCTGACCATGGCCCCGGAGACGTTCTTCGTCCAGCTCGGCCACCAGTTCTACGGCCCCGGCGCGAACGGCTCCGCCGACCGGCGGGCCGGGTCCTACCTGCCCGTCGTCCACGCGATGCGCGACGACCTGACCCTCCTGCACGTCCAGGACTACAACTCCGGCCCGATCATGGGCCTGGACGGGCAGTACCACACCATGGGCACGCACGACTTCCACGTGGCCATGACGGACATGCTGCTCGCGGGCTTCCCCATCGCGGGGAACCCGGCCAACGTCTTCCCCGCCCTGCGCCAGGACCAGGTCGCCATCGGCCTGCCCGCCGCGCCCTGGGCCGGGAACGGCTTCACCACGGTGGCCGAGGTGCACAAGGCCCTCGACTGCCTGACGAAGGGGGCGAACTGCGGGCCGTACCGGCCGAAGGCGACCTACCCGCACCTGCGCGGCCTGATGACCTGGTCGATCAACTGGGACCGGTACAACGGCCACGAGTTCTCCCGCAGCCACCGGGCCTACCTCGACCGGCTCGGCTGACGATCCCCTCGCCGCCGGGGAAGACGGATCCCCGGCGGCGAGGCCCCGCTCTCACTCTCCGTCGCGCTTCCGCTTCTCCGGTCACATGAAGTCACGACATCGCGGGTAGTACGGCCGCATGCCGGACGGAACACGCAGCGGCCAGACGCCGAACCTCGTCCTCGCCACGGCCGCGTTCGCGGTCACCTTCTGGGCGTGGAACCTGATCGGCCCCCTGGCCAGGACCTACAGCGGGCAGCTCGGCCTGTCGCCGACCCAGACCTCCATGCTGGTCGCGATCCCCGTGCTGGTCGGCTCGCTCGGCCGCATCCCCGTGGGCATGCTCGCCGACCGCCTCGGCGGCCGCCTGATGTTCGCCGTCGTCTGCTTCGTCTCGATCATCCCGGTGCTCGGCGTCGGCTGGTCCGACTCGTACGGCGCGCTGCTGCTGTGGGGCTTCCTGCTCGGCGTCGCCGGCACCTCCTTCGCCGTGGGCGTCCCCTTCGTCAACGCCTGGTACGAACCGGCCCGCAGAGGCTTCGCCACCGGCGTCTTCGGAGCCGGGATGGGCGGCACCGCGCTGTCGGCCTTCCTCACCCCGCGCCTGGTCGAGGCGGTCGGCCGGACCCAGACCCACCTGCTGATGGCCGCGGCCCTCGCGGTCACCGGCGTCGTGATGCTGCTCCTCAGCCGGAACTCGCCCGACTGGAGGCCGTCCACCGAGCCCGCGCTGCCCCGCATGCGCGACGCGATGAGGATCAAGGCGACCTGGCAGTGCGCCTTCCTGTACGCCGTCGCCTTCGGCGGGTTCGTCGCGTTCTCCACCTACCTGCCCACCCTGCTGCAGAGCGTGTACGCGTTCGCGCAGACCGACGCGGGACTCCGCGCCGCCGGGTTCTCCGTCGCCGCAGTGCTCGCCCGGCCGGTCGGCGGGATCCTGTCCGACCGGATCGGCCCGGTCAGGGTGCTGACCGCCTCCTTCGCGGGCACCGTGGTGATGGCGCTCGTCCTGGTGCTCGAACCGCCCCCGGAGATCCCCGCCGGGCTCACCTTCGTGGTGATGGCGTTCTTCCTCGGCCTCGGCACCGGCGGCGTGTTCGCCCTGGTCGCCAAGCTCGTCGAACCCTCCCGGGTGGGCACCGTGACCGGCCTGGTGGGCGCCGCCGGAGGACTCGGCGGCTACTTCCCGCCACTGGTCATGGGCGTGGTCTACTCCGCCTTCGGGGCCTACACGGTCGGCTACGTCCTGCTCGCCGCGACCGCGCTGGCCGCCCTGGTCTACACCCGCAGGGCGTTCCCCGCCGCCGCCCGGCCCGGCGCACGGACCTGACCGCACGGGACGCGCCAGGCCGGCAGACAGGTCTCGTTTCCCCGTCCGGGTGGTTGTCCGCTCCCCGGATCAGGCAGGCTAGGGGCCGCCATGGACAACGCAATTCTCACGGGGATCGTCCTCGTCACAGGTGTCGTGCTCGCCGTCGTCGCGCAGTGGAGGGGCTGGCGCCCGTCGCTGCCCGTCGTGCTGGCCGTCGGGGTCGGCTTCAGACTGCTCATCATGGCCGTCGCGGCCATGAGCGAGTGGCAGCCGGTCGACTTCGTCAACAGCTTCAAACCCGCCGGTGAGGCGGTCCTGAACGGGCAGGACCCGGTCCTGGGCAGCAAGGGCGGCTGGCACTTCCTGCCGACCATCCCGTACGTGTACGGCCTGCTGCTCTGGCTGGGCATCCCGTGGGAGTGGGGCGGCCGCCTGGTCACCGTGGTGGCCGACATCATCCTGATCCCCCTGGTCGGCAGGCTCGCCGGCGGGTCCGCCGCCCCCCTGCGCGCCTTCCAGTACGCCTGCAACCCGCTGGCCATCCTGGTCGCCTCCGTGCACGGCCAGGTCGAGCCGGTCGCGCTGGTCTTCGGCGTCGCCGCCTTCGTCGTGGCCCGCGGTCCGGGCGACCCCGACCGGCCGGGCCTGCGCCACGACCCGGTCACCTACGTCCGGCAGGCCGTCGCCGCCCACGGGCTCGGCGGCGCCGTACGGCGGGCGAGGGAGTACGGCATCGGCCGCGCGCTGCGGCAGGGGACGGCCCGGGGACTCACCCCGCGCGAGGGCGACCGGCCGGCGGACCGGGCGGCGCTGCGCCGCGCCCTGTACGCCGGGCTGCTGATGGGCCTGGCCCTGTGCGCCAAGAGCTGGCCGATCTGGCTGATCCCCGGCATGCTCCTGCTGCTGCCCACCGTCCGGGCCCGTGCCGTCGCGTTCGTGGCGACCGGCATCATGCCGGTCCTCTTCATCGTCACCGAACCCCTCCTGCTGAACGCCTCCCTGGACGAGATCGTCCAGGCCCTGCGCACGATCGGGGACATCCGCCCGATCGTCGGCGAGTGGGGCTACAGCGCGATCCTCGTCGGAGGCGACTGGACGCTCGACTCCGGGATCGCCACCTTCGGCACCCGGCTGATCTACGTCACGGTGCTGGTGACGGCCTTCCTGTGGCGCCGCGCCGACCCGGTGGACCTCACCACCGCCGTGCTGCTCGCCTTCATGGTCGTCACCCCCCGCCTCGGCGCGCAGTACCTGCTCTGGTTCATGCCGTTCCTCGTCGCGCGGCCCACGCCCAACCGCTTCTACTGGCCCGCGGTCATCGGCGTCTGCCTGTGGGCCGGGTACGGCTACCTCCCCATGACCCAGTCCTGGGAGATCTGGTCGGCGCAGCACGCGGCGTGGGCCCAGGCCTCGGTGGCGCTGCTGCCGATCCTGGCCTACGCCATGCCCTGGGACCGCCGGGTCTCGACCGCCCGCGTGCAGGACGAGGCACCCGGCCGACCGGCCCCGCGGCCGTCCGACCGGGCGGAAAACCCGGTGCGGACGCCGGGGTGACTTGTCACCCTTGTCGGCATGCAGGCAACGGTCACCGTCACCCCCGCGCAGCTTCCCGATGTGCTCCTGCACGTCGCCGTGGTGCGCCCCGTCTTCCTCTGGGGCGCACCCGGCATCGGCAAGAGCTCCCTCGTCCGGGACTTCGCCGACGCGCTCGGACTGGAGTGCGTGACCATGCTCGGCACCCAGCTCGCCCCCGAGGACCTCATCGGCGTGCCCGAGCTGGTCGGCGGCCGGAGCCGGTTCGCCCCACCCGAGACCATCGCCCGCGACGAGCCGTACTGCCTGTTCCTCGACGAGCTCAACGCCTCCGCGCCCGAGGTGCAGAAGGCGATCTACGTGAACCCGCTCGTACGGATGCCGGTGGAGGAGTGGCGGTTCGTGCTGGCCCACGAGACGCTGCACGCCGCGCTCCGCCACGGCGAGCGCGTCGGCGGACGCGACCCCTACCTGTGGAACGTCGCCGCCGACTACGTCATCAACGGCTGGTTGATGGAGATGGCCGTCGGCGAGATGCCCGAGGGCCTGCTGTACGACCAGTCGCTCGCCGGGCTGTCCACCGAGGCCGTCTACGACCGGATCGCCGCAGACCTGCGCCGCCTGCGCAAGCTCGCCACCCTGCGCGGGCGCGGCCTCGGCGACGTGCTCGACCGCCCGCTCCCGCACCCCGGCGCGCCCGGCCGCCACATGGACCTCGACGAGTACTACCGCAACGCCCTGTGCACCGGCCTGGCCTACCACCACAACAGCGGCCGGGGACTGCTCCCCTCCGGCCTGGAGCAGGAGATCCGCGCCCTGGACCAGCCCCCGCTGCCCTGGGACGCCGCGCTGGCCCGCTGGTTCGACGAGCACGTCACCTCCCCGGACCGGCGCCGCTCCTACGCCCGCGCCTCCCGCCGCCAGGCCTCCAGCCCGGACATCCCCCGCCCCGGCTGGATCCGCCCCGAAGAGCTCGTACGGCGGGCGACCTTCGGCGTCGTCCTGGACACCTCCGGCTCGATGGACACCCGGCTCCTCGGTAAGGCGCTGGGCGCGATCGCCTCCTACGCCGCGGCCCGCGACGTACCGCGCGCCCGCGTGGTGTTCTGCGACGCGGCGGCCTACGACGCCGGGTACCTCCCGGTGGAGGAGATCGCGAACCGGGTCCGGGTCCGCGGCCGGGGCGGCACCGTGCTCCAGCCGGGTGTGGACCTGCTGCAGCGGGCCGAGGACTTCCCGCCCGAGGGCCCGATCCTGGTGATCACCGACGGGTGGTGCGACGTGCTCCGCATCCGGCGCGAGCACGCCTTCCTCATCCCCGAGGGCGCCCGCCTCCCCTTCGCCCCCCGCGGCCCGGTCTTCCGGATGAGATGAGGCGCCGCCGACCGGGGAAGCAGGGGAAGCCGGGAAGGACGCCGTTCCTTCGGCGCGGCCCCGGGCTCCGGCGGCCGGACCGGGCCCGGGACCGTGCTCCGGGCTGTGCTCCGGGGCGGGACTCGGTCCGGAGCACGGTCCGAAGCGCGATCCCGGACACGGCGGCTGCTAGGTTCCTGAAAGTGTGAGGAACAACGTGGAAGTCCTGCGCTACACCGCCTTCACCCACGATCCCGCGGGCGGCAACCCCGCCGGGATCGTCCTGGACGCCGCCGGTCTGACGGCCGAGGAGATGCTCGCCGTCGCCGCGGAGGTGGGCTACTCCGAGACCGCCTTCCTGACCGAGCGCGACGACGAGAACCGCGTCTTCCGGGTCCGCTACTTCGCGCCCTCGGCGGAGGTCGACTTCTGCGGGCACGCCACGATCGCCACCGCGGTGGCCCTGGCCGAACGGCTCGGGACCGGTCCGCTGGCCTTCCGCACCAACGCGGGAGAGATCGCGGTGGAGACCGGTGTCGAGGGGGAGACGCTGCTCGCCACCCTCACCAGCGTGCCCACCCGCTCCGCGCCGGTGGCCGAGGACGCGCTGGACGAGGCGCTCGCCGCGCTGCGCTGGTCCCGCGACGAGCTGGACAGGGCGTTCCCGCCGCACGTCTCCTTCGGCGGGGTCAGCCACCTCATGCTCGCCGCCGCCTCGCGCGAGCGGCTGGCGGACCTCCACTACGACTTCGAGGCGCTGCGGTCGGTCATGACCCGCCGCGGCTGGACGACCGTGCACCTCTTCTGGCGGGAGGGCGACAGGCGCTACCACGCCCGTGACCCGTTCCCGGTGGGCGGTGTGGTCGAGGACCCGGCGACGGGGGCCGCGGCGGCCGCCTTCGGCGGCTACCTCAGGGCCCTGGAGGACGGAGTGAAGGAGTTCACGGTCATCCAGGGGGTGGACATGGGACGGCCCAGCGAGTTGAAGGTCTCGATCGCCGAGCCCGACGGCCGCACCCGGGTGAGCGGCGGCGCCGTCGCGATGGAGATCCCCTGACCGTCCGGCCTCCGGTCTCCCGGTCTGCTTCCGGATTCCGGCCGTCCTGCTTGCCTCTGGACTCTGACCATCGGGTCCCCGCCGTCCGGCCCCCGGTCTCCCGGATCGCCGATCCGCGGAGCGGGCAGAACGGCGCGCGTCCGATTCCTGCAAGACGCCCGGCGGCGGCCGGGCGTACGGTCGGGGCATGAAGACGCTGACGAACGACGCCCTGGCCGCGGCCAGGCGTTACCTGCTGCTCAACGCCCGGCTGATCGACCGGCTGAGGTGCGAGAGGCTGCTCGACGGCGGGCCGGCGGACCGGGTGCTGGCCGTACTGCGGGGCTACCAGAACGCCGACGGCGGGTTCGGCAACGCCCTGGAGCCCGACCTGCGCGGGCCGGAGAGCCAGCCCGAGCCCGTCGAGGTGGCGTTCTGGATCCTCGACGAGCTGGACGCGTTCGACGACCCGATGGTGACCCGCGCCTGCGACCACCTGCTGACGGTCACCGCGCCCGACGGAGGGGTGCCGTTCGTGCTGCCGAGCGTGCGCACCTCGCCCCGCGCGCCCTGGTGGGAGACCCCTGACGACCCGCCCGGCTCCCTGGTGCCGACCGCCTCCATCGCGGGCCTGCTGCACAAGCACAAGGTCGAGCACCCGCGGCTCGGCCCGGCCACCGAGTTCACCTGGGCCGCCATCGGCAGGGCGAGCGAGCTCGAGCCCTACACCGCCCGCGCGGTCCTGCACTTCCTGGAGCACGCCCCGGACCGCGACCGCGCCCACGACGAGTTCGCACGGCTCCGCGAGGCGATCCTGGCCACCGTCTCCCTCGACCCGGCGGCGGAGGGCGAGGCCCACTTCCCGCTGGACTTCGTCCCCGAGCCCGGCACCCTGCCGCTCTTCGGCGAGGAGGTGCTGGAGGCGCACCTGGACGCGCTGATCGACCAGCAGGGCGCCGACGGCGGCTGGGCGCCGAACTTCCCGATGTGGACGCCGATCGTCGCCCACGAGTGGGGCGGGTTCCTCACCGTGTCGCGGCTGAGGACGCTCAAGGCCTACGGCCGGCTGACGAGCTGACTCAGCGGCACGCCGGCCAGCCGCCGCACCTCGTTGGACATGTGCGACTGGTCGGCGTAGCCGCTGGCCAGCGCCACCTCGGCCAGTCCGGCCCCGCGCCGGGCCAGCCGGACCGCCCGCTGGAACCGGACGACCCGCTGCAACGTCTTGGGACCGTACCCGAACGCCCGCACGCAGCGCCGGTGCAGCTGCCGCTCGCTCAGCCCGAGCTCCCGGGCGACCTCCCCGACGCTCCGCCCGGCCCGCAGGGCCTCGGCGACCGCCGGCGCGGCCGGATCCGGCCCGGGCGTCGCGCGCAGCCGTACGGCCAGCGCCTCCTGGACGGTCCCGAGGACGTCGCGGACGCCTCCGTCGCCCGTGGTCCCGGCGGCTGCGATCGCGGCGGACACGGCCTCGGCGTCCAAGCCCGGCAGCCCGCCGAGGTCGGTCAGCGGCACCCGCAGGTCCCGCAGGGCCTCGACCGGCACCCCGAGCGCCTCGCCCACCGCGCCCGGTCTGAACCGGACCCCGGTGTAGCGGTCGCCCGGGGACATGGCGACCGGCATCGGCCCGGTGTCGGGCCCGGCCACGTGCGGCCCGCGGGGGCCCCAGACCAGGTCGACGCATCCGTCCGGCACGACCAGCCCGGTGCCGCCGGACGCCGCGACGCGCGTCCAGACGCAGACCAGCCGGTCGGCGAGGGCGGGGTCGGGGGCCCACTCGCGGTACATGGCATCAGGGTACGGCGGAGGCCCCGGGGGGAGGCGCGGTCCCCGGTCGCGGGGGCGGGGCGGACCCGCCACCGGAGGAGGCGCGGTCGTGCTCCCCCTCGGGAGGGATCTCTCCGGAGACGAGCGCCGCGGCCCACCCGCCGCGCGGGTCGCCGTCGATCAGCACGGCGCGGACCAGCAGGCTGAGCGGGATGGCCAGCAGAGCGCCCAGGGGGCCGAGCACGAAGGCCCAGACGATGAGGGACAGGAACGTCACGGTCGTGGACAGGCCGACCGCGTCGCCGAGGAACTTGGGCTGGACGAGCGACTGGACCACGAAGTTGATCGCGATGTAGGCGGCGATCACCAGGAGCATGGTCTCGAATCCGCCCTCCAGCAGGCTGAGCAGGGCGGGGGGGATGAGCCCGATGACGAAGCCGATGTTCGGGATGTAGTTGGTGATCAGGGCGAGGACGCCCCACAGGAGGGGGAGCGGGACGCCCAGCGCCCAGAGCGCGGCGGCGTCCAGCGCCGCGCAGACGAGGCCGAAGACCGTGGAGACGACCAGGTAGCGGCGGGTCTTGTGGGCGAAGTCGTCGAGCGCGGCGACGAGCTTCGGCCGGGAGGCCCTGCCGTGGGCGAGGACCTTGGAGAAGGACCGTGCGTCCAGGCACATGGCGAGCAGCAGGACCACGATGAGGACCAGGCCGGAGAAGGCGCCGAGCAGTCCGGAGGCGAACCCCTGCACGAAGGTGAAGACCTTGCCCGGGTCGAACGACTTGATCGCCTGGTCGATCTGCCGGCCGCCGATCCCCATCCGGGCGGCGAGCTCCCGCAGCTGGACGACGATCTCGCCGAACTGGTCGCCGTAGGTGGGGGCCAGGCCGGCCAGCTGCGCGACGGAGAGGGTCAGGACGGCCATCATGCCGAGCAGCACGACCAGCACGATGGCCAGCGGGACCGCGACCTGCAGCCAGCCGGGGGCGCCGCGCGCGTCGAGCCGGGTTCTGACGGGGGAGACCGCCATGACGAGCACCAGCGCGAGGAGCACGGGGCCGAGGATGGAGCCGACCGCCCTGACGCCGGCCAGCGTGACCACGGCGCCCGCCGTGCAGAGCAGCAAGACCAGGGGCCGGGGGAGCACTCTTTGATCTGTCACGCCCGGTACCTACCCAGGGGGCGGAGAACACGTCCCGGCCGGGGCCGCGGCTGATTTGACGGGGTCGTCGGCCGTACATATAGTTCACAGGCCCGAGGGGGTCGGCGGAGATCGCCGAGGACCTCGGGAACCCCCTCTGATCAGCTTCTTCGGTGGGACGCGTGCGTCCCGGCGAAATCCGGTTCGACACGAACGGGATGTCGAGGTAAGTTAGAGGGGTTGCCCCGGAAACGGGGCGGTTCCGGTCGGACCGGGATCGGACGAATCGGGTCGGATTGACACGAAACGGACGATACGGTAAGATGGGAACGCAACGAAGTGGAACGCCCCGCACACCGGGTCTTCGGATCCCGGCAGGCGGTGGAC
>NZ_BMQE01000019.1:0-121164 GCF_014647955.1 Planomonospora antibiotica
CCCGGCTGCGCGAGCTGAGCCGGCCGTTCGCCGACCGCGCGGCGGCGGACATCGAATGCCTGACTCCCGCCCTGTCGCGATGACGCGCCGCCCGGATGCCGGTTCGGACCGTGCGTCCCGGTCCGTTCGGGTGGGTGGCAGGGCGGGGCCGGGTCCGGGAGATCCATGAGGACGAAGAGCGGCGCCCACGTGCCGTCGCCGACAGGGCAGACCTGGTGCGGCACCGGGTCCAGCCGGCGCCCGCTGCTGCGGTCCCATCCGGGCCGGCATCGCCAGCGCGATGTATCCGTCAGGTGCGCTCCAGCGGCGGGAGACGAATCCCCGGGCCGGCAAGGTCCTCATGTCGTCACTCCGTTGAATGTGCTGCGCGGGCTGCGGACGGGGTGGCGGTCCGTAGGAGGTCTCGCCAGTCGGCCGGCCAGTCGACCAGCGCAAGAACGCCAGAGATGATGAGGTATGTCGGTGCGGCCCAGCTTTCAGCCAGCACGTCATGGTTGATGATGTGTGTCGTGACCGCTCCGGTGAGCACGAACACCAGCGTGGTAGCACCCAGGAAGCGTGTTCGTCTGCTGGGGATCATGAGCAGGATGGCGGCGAGACCTTCCAGGGTGCCGATGACGAAGCGCATCCAGGACGGGTAACCCCACTCGATGAATTGTGTCGAGTAGGGCGGACCAGCGAACGTTTCGCCAGGCCAGTATTTGGTGATGGCGCCCAGTGCGAACTGGAGGGCGACGAACCAGTACAGGCCGGTCATCAAGCGCCGCGGCCAGGTTCGGGTGGTCATATGTCTGTCCTTTCAAGGACGGTTGGTGACTGCCGATGTCGACTGGGATTCGCAGGGGCCGGCGGCGGGGATCCCCCGCCCCGGCTGAACGAGACGAAATGACGGAGGTCCCCTTCGGTTTGGCGGCTCAGATCCTCATGGAGCATCTGGCGCGGACCAGGTCTTTGGCGCCGCCCGCACCCGCCGGCGGCTACTCCGCGTAGGACTGGTCCTGCCCCTGGGCGCTGTAACCGAGGCTCCAGATGTAGCCGTCCGGGTCCGCGAAAGAACCGCCGTATCCGCCCCACGGCAGGGATCCGGCGGGCTTGAGGATCGTGGCACCGGCCTTCTCGGCTTCTGCGATGATCTCGTCGACCCGCGCCTCGCTGCGCACGACGTAGGTGAGGACCAGCCCACTGAAGCCGCTGCCCTGCGGGCTCGTGCCCACCTGGTCGGCCAGGCCCTCACGACCGTAGAAACCGACGGGGGAGGCTCCGTCCGATTCGAAGAACACCGAGATGCCGTAGTCGTCCTTGACCTTCCAGCCGAGCCCTTCCGTGTAGAACCGCTTCGACACCTCCATGTCGCGGACGCCGAGGAGGATCGAGCTCACGTGCGCTTTCATGCCTTGTCTCCTTTGTGCTTGACGTACAGGTGCCGCCTGAGCCGGCGAACCGGACGTCCGGGCCGGGCCCGGGACGTCACATCGAGGTGGGTTCGACGGTCAACTGGTATGACCGGCGAGACGGAGGAATGTGACCGATGGTCGAACACGACTGGGTGAGCGAGCGGTTCGCCGAGCACCAGAGCCGCTTGCAGGCGGTGGCCTACCGGATGCTCGGCTCGACCGGTGAGGCCGAAGACGCGGTGCAGGAGGCGTGGCTGCGGGTCAGCCGCGCAGACACCGGCCAGGTGGAGAATCCGGCGGGGTGGCTGACCACGGTCGTCGCCCGTGTCTGCCTCAACATGCTCGAGGCACGCCGGACCCGGCGTGAAGACTCGGCCGGGGCGTTGCCGCCCGAGCCGGACGCGAGCATCCAGCCCACCGGCCAGGCTGGCCCCGAGGGCGAGGCGCTGCTGGCCGATTCGGTGGGGGTCGCGCTGATGGTGGTGCTGGACACGCTGACTCCCGCCGAGCGGCTCGCATTCGTCCTGCACGATGTCTTCGCCGTGTCATTCGGCGAGATCGGCACCATCATCGACCGCTCCCCGACGGCCGCCCGGCAGCTCGCCAGCCGGGCCCGGCGCCGGGTACGAGGAGCGGCCGCGGCATCCGATGCCGCGCGATCAGCGAAGCGGGAGATCGTCGAAGCCTTCCTGGCCGCCTCCCGGGACGGGGATTTCGCCGCCCTGCTCGAGCTGCTCGATCCGGACGTCGTGGTCGGCGAGATCCGCGGCGGCCACGCGGCGGCGTCCTTCTTCGCCGGACGGGCTCAGGCCGCCCGGCCTGCGCTGGTCGACGGTGTACCGGGGGCCGTCTGGTCGCACCTCGGCCGGCCGAAGGCCGTCTTCGCGTTCACCGTCGATGACGGGAAGATCACCCGCATCGATATCGACACCGACCCCGGCCGCCTCCGCGCCCTCGACATCGTCATTCTTGCCGCAGGCGACACGGAACGGCGTTGACCTGCACGGATCTCAGGCTCGCGGTTCGCACTCCCGCTGCCCGCTGCCCGCTGCCCGCTGTCCACGACTTCGACGCGGTGCTCGGCTTCCACCCGGCGGCCCATCTCGCGCTGGCGCTGACCCGCCCGCCGGTGGGCGAGCCGGGCGGCGACCGTGTACGCCACCGGGACGCCCACCGACGACCGGCACCTGTTCGCCACCCTGGACGCGGCCCTATACGCGCGCTGACGCGGGACATCTCGTTCCGTGCGTCCCTGACGGCGCGTGGACCACGTCACTGGGCGGGCCGGCTTCAGGGCCGGCAGCGGTATCCCGCCGCCGACCCATGGGGCGACTACCGGCGAGCCGTCGGTGCCGCGTTCGACGTGAACCGGGCGGTGCCCTGTTCGGTGTCGGTGTGCGATCGCTGGAAGCCAGCCTTCTCCAGGACCCGGATCGAGGGAGGATTCGACAGCTCCACGTCGGCGTAGACCATGTGGACGCCTGGTGCGGTGAGGGCGAACCCGGTCAGTGCGCGCGCGGCTTCGGACGCGTAGCCGAGTCCTCGCCGGGAGGGCACGATGCCGTACCCGATTTCCAGGGCACCGTCGTCGGGCGGCCAGAACAGGCCGATCGACCCGACCACCAGACCGCTGTCGCGCTCGATGATCTGACGGTGGCCGTACTCGCCCAGCCATGCGGGATGCTCGGCGAGCAGACTGGCGATGACCTGATCGCCCTCGGCGGGGAAGTCGTGGACCCAGTGCGCCGGCCGGGCGCCGTTCAGGGCGGCGGCGACCTCGTCCGGGGTCCACGACCGCAGGATGAGGCGGTCGGTGGTCAGATCGGCATCGGTCGTTGAGAAGAAGGAAGACACCTGAGTCTCCTGGTCGGTGGTCACGGTCCGGTCCGCGCTCTAGGCGTGCACGGGCCGGATGAGGACATGCTGATGACGGCTGTTGGCAGCCATATTCATCAACCTCCCTCACCGCTCATGATCAGGTGTTGCCCGTGAGGCTAGCGGCTCCTCGCAGTCGGGGTGAACCGTTTTGTGTCCCCTGGGCTTGATCCGGTTCGGGGCGGCCGGATTCCCTTGACGATCCTTCCGGGCTCGGGAACGAGCGGCCGGCTGGTCATCACGGTCACCACAGGCCCCTTTCGTTCGATCCGGCCGATGTGCCGCCCGTGGCCAGGTTCGCCGTCGCCTTCCTGGGTGATCACCCTGCGGCCACCGCACCAGGCAGCGTTCGTCTCGATGAGGCGCAAGCGATGATCTCTGTGTTACCTTCGGCGTCGCCGTGCATCACCGCGAACGCGAGGAGGTGAGACCGATCAACGCTGCGACAGGTCGGGGCTCCCTCCTCTGCATGGTCTAGGGAGCGCCCGCACAAGGCATCCCGAAAGGCTTGAAACGCTGATGCGCTTCACCTCCCAGACGTCGTCGGACGGCGTCATCGAGCAGTTCTTCACCCTCGGCGAGATCCCCGGCGTGCTGTGGACGCCGGAAGACGCCTGCGGCACCCTTCCCCTGATCCTGCTGGGCCACGGCGGCGGGCAGCACAAGACGGCCCCCGGAACCGTGTCCCGCGCGCGCTGCTACGCCGCCAGCGGCTTCGCGGTCGTCGCGATCGACGCACCCAACCACGGCGACCGCCCCAGGGACGAGGAGTTCGTCCGCATCATGGCCGAGATGCGGGCCGGCATGGCCGCCGGCGAGAATCCGGGCGCGCTGGTCGCCGGCATGCACAGCCGTCTGGCCGGTCAGGCCGTCGCCGACTGGCAGGCGGTCCTGACCGCGGTCCAGTGCCTCGACCGGGTCGGCGTCGGCCCGGTGGGCTACTGCGGCATGTCGATGGGCTGCGGGCTCGGCATCCCGCTCATCGCCGCGGAGCCCCGGATCCGCGCCGCGGTGCTGGGCCTGCTCGGCGTGCACGGGCTGGCCGAGGACGCTGCGCGGATCACCGTGCCGGTGCAGTTCCTGGTCCAGTGGGACGACCAGCTGGTGCCGCGGGAGGAGAGCCTGGCCTTGTTCGACGCCCTGGCCTCGGCTCACAAGACGCTGCACGCCAACCCGGGCGAGCACGGGGATGCGCCGCCGTTCGAAGTGGACAGCTCGCTGAAGTTCTTCACCCGGCATCTGGGCTGACACGAGATCGCAGTGCCCGGCGCGCCGGCCGGAAGTCGTTTCCGGTCAGCGCGTCGGGTCCCGACTGTTCGGCATGGCCGAGGCGGAGCGAGCACGCCGCCGACGAACGACTCCACGAGGTCGTGAACAGGGCGAACGTCGCCTGATGTGGCCACTGGGTCCTTGTCGGCCGGTTCTCGCCACCGGAAGATGATCCGGAGGCCGCCTGCGTGGCGGCGGAGAGCCCGTCCGAAGCCGTCCGACAGCCGTCCCGATTCCGACCCACCAAGGAGCGCGATTCCCATGCCCGATTTCGTCGGAGCCGTCGACCAGGGGACGACGAGCACCCGCTTCATGATCTTCGACCACGGTGGCAACGAGGTCGCCCGGCACCAGCTGGAGCACGAGCAGATCCTGCCGCGGGCCGGCTGGGTGGAGCACAACCCCACCGAGATCTGGGAGCGCACCAGGTCGGTGATCGAGACCGCGCTGAACCGGGCGAACCTGGCCGCCTCCGACCTGGCCGCGCTGGGCGTCACCAACCAGCGGGAGACCACGCTGGTGTGGAACCGCAGGACCGGCAGGCCGTACTACAACGCCATCGTCTGGCAGGACACCCGGACCGACCGGATCGCCTCCGCACTGGACCGCGACGGCCGGGGCGACGTCATCCGGCACCGCGCCGGGCTGCCCCCGGCGACCTACTTCTCCGGCGGCAAGCTCCAGTGGATCCTGGAGAACGTCGACGGCGTGCGCGCGGCGGCCGAGGCGGGCGACGCGCTCTTCGGCACCACCGACACCTGGCTGCTGTGGAACCTCACCGGCGGCCCCGACGGCGGCGTGCACGTCACCGACCCGACCAACGCCGGCCGCACCATGCTCATGGACCTGGAGACCCTGGACTGGGACGACGAGCTGCTCTCGTTCTTCGGCGTCCCCCGCGCGATGCTGCCGGAGATCAAGCCGTCCTCCCACCCGGGCCTGTACGGCGTGACCCGGGCGGCCGGGCCGCTCGGCGGCGAGGTGCCCCTCTCCGGCGACCTCGGCGACCAGCAGGCCGCGACCGTCGGGCAGGTCTGCTTCGCCCCCGGCGAGGCCAAGAACACCTACGGCACCGGCAACTTCCTGCTGCTCAACACCGGTCAGGAGCTCGTCCGCTCCGAGCACGGCCTGCTCACCACCGTCTGCTACCGGTTCGGCGACGACAAGCCGGTCTACGCGCTGGAGGGCTCGATCGCGGTCACCGGCTCGGCGGTGCAGTGGCTCCGCGACCAGCTCGGCATCATCTCCGGCGCGGCGCAGAGCGAGTCGCTCGCCCGGCAGGTGGACGACAACGGCGGCGTCTACTTCGTGCCCGCCTTCTCCGGCCTGTTCGCGCCGTACTGGCGATCCGACGCGCGCGGCGCCATCGTCGGCCTGTCCCGCTACAACACCAACGCGCACCTGGCCCGGGCCACGCTGGAGTCGATCTGCTACCAGACCCGGGACGTGGTCGAGGCGATGCAGCAGGACTCCGGCGTCGTGCTCGACGTGCTCCGGGTGGACGGCGGGGTCACCGCCAACGACCTGTGCATGCAGCTGCAGGCCGACATCCTCGGCGTGCCGGTCTCCAAGCCCGTCGTGGCCGAGACCACGGCGCTCGGCGCGGCCTACGCCGCCGGGCTGGCCGTCGGCTTCTGGTCGTCGACCGAGGAGCTGAGGAGCAACTGGCAGGAGGACCGCCGCTGGGAACCGGGCTGGTCCGACGGGCAGCGCGCCCGCGGCTACGCCGGCTGGCGCAAGGCCGTCACCCGGACCCTGGACTGGGTCGACGTCGACTGAGGTCCGAGGGGACCCGTCCCCGTCCCGCGGCGGAGCCGGGCCGTGGATCCGGAGCCGCAGGCCCGGCCGTGGATCCGGAGCCGCAGGCCCGGCCGAGGCTCCGGAGTCCGTACGGGCCCTAGTCGAGGAAGTGGACCTCCAGCTCGCCGTCGAGCAGGTTCGCCGCCTGTCCGAGGAAGCCGGTGATGTGCGGGGACTTCAGGTTCGCGGCATGGTCCTCGGGTCGGCTCCATACCTCGTGGAACCAGAACCGGGCGGGCTCGCCCACCTCGGTGTGGAGGTCGTAGGCCAGGCAGCCCGGTGCCTGCCGGGTCGGTGCGACGAGCGCCGCCAAGGCGTCGTGCAGGGCGGCTTCGCGGCCGTCCTTCGCGCGCATCCGCGCGATGACCGTCAAAGGGGTGTTCGTCGATGTCACGGCGTTCTCCTCGGTGGTACGGGCCCTGCGGAAGAGGGCCGATCCAGAGGCTAGGGGCTGACTGGTCCGGTGATACAGTCCACTTGCATGCCGCCGAACCGGACCAATCGCATCACCGGTCTCCTCCTCGACGTGCCCGACGACGGGCGGGCGCTGCACGAGCGCCTGACGGCCGCGATCAGAGCCGCAGTCCTGGCGGGCCGCCTGGGCCCCGGCGACGCACTGCCCCCGAGCCGGGCGCTCGCCGAGGAGCTGAACTGCTCGCGCTGGGTCGTCAACGAGGCCTACGCCCAGCTGGTCGCCGAAGGGCACCTCACGGCGCGGCAGGGGTCGGGCACGCGGGTGGCGCCGGAGGCGTCGACGCGACCGGCCGCCCCGCCGGCCGTACCCGCCGCGCGGACGCCCTTCCCGATCGTGGCGGACCTGCGGCCCGGCGCGCCCGACGTGGCGGGCTTCCCCGCCGCGGCCTGGGGCCGGGCCGTCCACCACGCCCTCATGACCGGCGGAGGCTCGGACGTCTTCCCGCCGGCGGGGGGCGTGCGGCGGCTGCGTGAGGTCGTGTCCGGCTACCTGGGGCGGACCCGGGGGGTGGCGGTCTCGCCCGAGGAGGTGGTCATCACCTGCGGCACCACGCACGCGGTGGGGCTGCTGGCCGGTGTCCTGGCCCGGCGGTCCGCGTCGCGGCTGGCGGTGGAGGACCCCGGCTGGAGCCGGCTCGGCGACGCGGCCGCCCACGCGGGGCTGGCGGTCGAGCCGGTGGCCGTCGACGGCGAGGGCGTCGACGTCGGGCGGTTGCGGCGGACGGACGCGGACGCGGTGCTCTGCTCGCCCGCCCACCAGTTCCCCACCGGCGCCGCCCTGTCGGCGGGGCGGCGGCGGGCGCTGCTGGCGTGGGCGAAGGAGCGCTCGGCCGTCGTGCTGGAGGACGACTACGACGCCGAGTTCCGCTACGACCGCAAGCCGATCGGGGCGCTGGCGGCCCTCGACCGGGACAACGTCGCCTACCTCGGCTCCGTGAGCAAGACCCTGCACCCGGGCCTGCGGATGGGCTGGATGATCCCTCCCGCACGCCTGAGGGACCCGGTGACCGAGGCCCTCGAACGGTCCGGGGCGGGTCCCGGCGTGTTCGACCAGCTGGCGCTCGCCCGGCTCATCGACGCCGGCGACTACGACAGGCACCTGCGCCGCGCCCGCGCGCTGTACCGCGAGCGCCGGGAGGCGGTGCTCGCGGCCCTGCGCGGCCACTCCGTCATCCGCGACGCCGGTCCCGCCGGCGGGATCGCCGCGGGACTGCACCTGGTGCTCCCGCTGCCGTCCGGGCATGACGACCGCGACGTCGCCGGCCGCCTGGAGCGCCGGGGCGTGGCCGTGATGCCCCTGTCGCGCTACACCCGCGGCCGCCTCCGGCCCGCCCTGGTCATCGGGTACGGCCGGCTCTCACCGGCCCGGGCGCCCTTCGCCGCGGCGGAGATCGCGGCGGTGCTCGAAAGCGGTGTCCGCCGGTAGCGGGAGACCGCCCTCCCCCCGAGCCGTATCGTCCGCGAGCCGCCGGCCCCTGACGGCCGGGCTCGGGACGGGGCCGGTGTCGTGGAGGACGGTCGCGACGTCCGCCCGCTCAGCCGGGATCGGCGCAGAGCTGGGAGGTCAAGGTGACGCGGGCCCACTCCTCCCAGGTGTCCGGTGACCAGTCGCGGTCGCGGACGAAGACCAGGTAGAGCTCCGGGCTGAGCAGGCCGAACAGCAGGTCCGCCGCCGTCTCGACGGAGAGGCCGGGACGGGCGTCGGGCTTGCCGGTCAGGGCTTCGGCCGCTGCGTGCTGCACGGTGTAACGCGGGTCGGGGCCGGCCGGCCATTGCACGGCGATCTCGGGGTCGGTGGCCGCGGCAGCCGCGATCATCGGCATGATCGGGGCGACCCGGCCCAGGACCTCGCGGGTGCCGTGGACGTGCGCGCGCAGTTGCCCCGCCGCGGTGGGCTCGGCGCACGCGGCGCGGAACCACTCACGATCCATGGTGGCGACCGGCTCGGTGTCCCCGGCGATGGACGTGTCGACGACGTCCTTGAACAGGGTGCGCTTGTTGTGGAAGACGAAGTAGACCGTCTGGACGGCTACGCCCGCCCGGTCCGCCACCTCCTGCAGGCTCGTCGCCCCGTAACCCTGCGCGACGAACAGTTCGCGGGCCGCCTCGACGACTTTTTCGCGGGTGCGGCGTGAGCGCTCGGCTCGCTTGTCCGGCCGCTTGACTCCGTCCATATTGCGAGTATATCTATAGAGTACATCACTAGAGTTCAACTCTAAATTATTGGAGGAGACGATGAACCAGCCCGACGCCGCCCGGAAGCCGGAACCGGACCTGGCCGCAACGCGGCGAGACCCGGAGGAGGAGGCCGTCCACCGCGCGCTGGAGGGCTACTACCGCACCGGCAGACCACCGTGGGACACCGGCGTGACGCCTCCCGAGCTGGTCGCCCTGGTGGAGGGGCACGGCGCGCTGCCGCCCGGCCGCGCCCTCGAACTCGGCTGCGGCACGGGGACCAACGCCATCTACCTCGCACGGCACGGCTGGGAGGTGGCGGCCGTCGACCTGATCGACCGTGCCGTCGACCAGGCCAGGGAGAAGGCCGCGGCGGCGGGAGCGGCGGTACGGCTGCTGCACGGAGACGCCACCCGCCTCGACGAGCTCGACGTGCCGGGCCCCTTCGACCTGTTCTTCGACCTGAGCTGCTACTGCGGGGTCCCGCTGCACCGCCGCGACGCCTACGCCGCCGGGCTCACCCACCGCGCCGCTCCCGGAGCGCGGTTGCTGATGTTCGGGTACGGCCCCGAGCCGCTGGGCAATCCGACCCCCGAGGTCGCGTCGTGGGCGGCGGGCGTCACGGCCGACGAGCTCCGCGCCAGGTTCGCCGGCTGGGAACTGCTCGACGTCACACCGGGCACCAACTCGGTGCCGACCTTCTGGTTCACGCTGCGCCGCGACGCCTAGCGATCTCCGGTCGCGGGTTTCTGCGTCCGGCGGACGGAGCCGCTCACCCGGTCAGCGGTCCTGCTCGACCGGTTCCTTCGAGCCGGCGGGCGTCCCCTGAGCGTCCGTCCTGGCGAACGGGTCCTCGCCGGAGGACCCGTCGGGCGGGGACGGCCGCTCGTCGCGGGACAGGCCGAGGGCGGTCACGATCATCGGGTAGGAACGGGTGAACTCGCGCTTCCAGTACGGCCAGCTGTGCGTGCCGTCCTTGTAGAGGTGGACCACCGGTTTGATCCCGTGCAGGCGGAGCCTGGCGACCAGGTCCTTGGTGGTGTAGGCGGAGACCGGCTCGCTCAGGTGGGCGGGCGACCAGGGGGTGCCGGGCGCGTCCAGTTCGCCGGGGAGGCTGGTCGTGCCGCTGGAGATGTAGATGCCCGTCCCCCGCAGGTTCCGGGCGAGGTGCGCCGGGTCGTTGGCCTTCCAGACGTTCCGGTTCCTGACCGGGTCGCCCCACAAAGCCTTCGGATCCTGGCCCTCGGCGGCCTGGGCGTTCATGATCAGATCCGGGATGCCGGGCAGCCGGGTGGACATGACCCCGCTGTAGGCGCCGACGAAGCGGAACATGCCGGGATGGCGCGCGGCGTACTTCATCGCGCCGTAGGCGCCCATGGACAGGCCCGCCACGGCCCGGCGGGTCCCGGCCCGGTATCCGGACTCCAGCAGGCGGCGCAGCTCCTGGGTGTGGAAGGTCTCCCAGCCGGGCGGGCCGCCCCTGCCGCCGTTGTGCCAGTCGCTGTAGTTCCCGGCCCGTCCGGCCTCGGGCATCACGACGATCGCGTCGAGGTCCTCGGTGAGCTCCTCGATGTCGGTCATCCGGGTCCAGGAGGTGTAGTCGTCCGCGCCGCCGTGCAGCAGGTAGAGCACCGGCCAGGTGCGGTCCGCCCGCTTCGACCAGCCGCCGGGGACCAGCACCCGGACCGGGAGCCGGGCGTTCACCGCCGGGGACGAGACCGTGAGGTCGACCATGCGCAGGCCGAACCAGCGCTCCTTCACCACCCGCGCCCTGCCGCGCAGCGCCGCCGGCCAGGGACCCGACGGGCTCCGGCCCGCCTTCGCGGCGGAGGCCGGTCCCGTGGACGGGCGCGGGGACGCGCTCGGGTCCGGGCCCGGCTTCGCGGAGGGACTCGGCTTCACCGCCGGGACCGCCGCCGGGGCCGCCGCTGCGTGCGTGGTCGCGTGCGCGGTCGCCGGCGGTCCGAAGAGCAGCGAGGCCGACAGCGAGACCACCAGCGCGACCGGCAGTGAGAGCGGCAGTGAGAGCGGGGGGGAGGTCGACGGTGAGAGCGGCGGGGAGGGCGCCGGTGGGACCGGAGGCGGGGGCGACGGCGGGGTCGAGGGGACCGGGAATCCGCGTCGGGCAGGGCGCATCGTCATTCCTCCACCGGCCCGGAGCGGTGAGGGCCGTGGGAGGCGACCTTAGGCCGGACGGCGGGGCGCCGATATGGGCGTCCGCAACGAATCGCCGGACCCGCTTGAGCTCCGGCGACAAACCCGCCCGCGCCCCGGGCGCCGTACCGGCCCGTTGTCACGCCCATGACAAAACGCCCTGGTGGATTGTGGTCCGCCAGGGATCCCTCCCGCCGACCCCCCTGGGTAAGTTGGCCGATCACCTCGGCTGTTCTCAGGAGTCGCCCCGTGGACCTGCTCGGTGAAGACGACATCCGCCGCTTCCTCTCGGAGCGGATCGCCGCCCGCTGCCGCCTGCCTCTCGCCGACGTCGACGCCGACCGTCCCCTGGAGGAGTTCGGGCTGTCCTCGCGTGACGCGGTCGCCGTGGCGGGGGAGCTGGAGACGCTGCTCGGCAGGGCGCTGGGACCCACGCTGGTCTGGGAGTACCCCACGATCGACCGGCTCGCCCGGGGCCTCGCCGCGCGGACCGCGGACCCGGCTCCGCAGGCCGTACGGCGGGCGGCCCCGGGCGAACCGGTCGCGGTGGTCGGCCTCGGCTGCCGCCTGCCCGGCTCCGTCCACGGGCCCGGGGACTTCTGGCGGCTGCTCCTGGCGGGCGGCGACGCGGTCGGCGAGGTCCCCGGGGGCCGGTGGGAGGAGTTCGACGACGGCTCCCCCCGCACCGCCGAGGCGCTGGCCCGGACCACCAGGCACGGCGGCTTCCTCGACGACGTGGCCGGGTTCGACGCCGACTTCTTCGGGATCGTCCCCGGCGAGGCCGAGACCATGGACCCGCAGCAGCGGCTGCTGCTGGAGACGGCCTGGGAGGCGCTGGAGCACGCCGGGATCGCGCCGCGCTCGCTGCGCGGCAGCCGTACCGGGGTGTTCGCCGGAGTCTCCGGCCACGAGTACGCCTACCTGACCACCGCGGACGTCTCCCGGGTGGACGCCTGGACGGCGACCGGGGCGGCGTCCAGCATCGCCGCGAACCGGCTCTCCTACGTGCTCGACCTGCGCGGGCCCAGCCTCGCGGTGGACACGGCCTGCTCCTCGTCGCTGGTGGCCGTCGACCTGGCCGTGCGCAGCCTGCGGGAGGGGGAGAGCGACCTGGCGCTGGCGGCCGGGGTGAACCTGCTGCTCTCGCCGGTGGTCACGATGGCGTTCGACCGGGGCGGCGGGACCGCGCCCGACGGCCGGTGCAAGGCGTTCGACGCGGCGGCCGACGGGATGGTCCGGGCCGAGGGCTGCGGCGTGGCGGTGCTCAAGCGCCTGTCCGACGCGCTGCGCGACGGCGACCGGGTGCTGGCCGTGGTCCGCGCCACGGCGGTGAACCAGGACGGCCGCTCCAACGGACTGGTCGCACCCAACCCCGAGGCCCAGGAGGAACTGCTGCGCGCGGCCTATGCGGGGCTGGAGCCGCCGGACTACATCGAGGCGCACGGCACCGGCACCTTCCTCGGCGACCCGATCGAGGCGCGGGCGATCGACGCGGCCCTGCCGCCGGGGCACCGGGTCCTGCTCGGCTCGGCCAAGAGCAACCTCGGCCATCTGGAGGCCGCCGCCGGGATCACCGGCCTGATCAAGACCGTCCTCGCCCTGCACCACGGGGTCGTCCCGCCCAGCGCGCACTTCCACCGCCCCAACCCGCACATCCCCTGGGACCGGCTGGAGGTCGTCACCGCCCCCACCCCCTGGCCGGGCGGACTCGGCGCACGCCCCCGGGCGGGCGTCTCCTCCTTCGGCTTCGGCGGCACCAACGCCCACGTCGTCCTCGACGCGGCCCTCCGGGAGCCCGCCGTCCCGTCCGGAGCCGAAACCGGAACCGAATTCGAAGCCACGCCCGAAACCGATCCCGAAGCCGGACGCGGGCCCGGGGCCGGAACCGAATCCGAAGCCACATCCGAAGCCGATCCCGAAGCCGGACGCGGGCCCGGGGCCGGAACGGGGCCCGGAGCCGGACCCGGGCCCGAGGTCGAGGGCGCGGCCGAGGTGCGGGGCGCGCGGGTGTTCCTGCTGACGGACGCCTCGGCCGACCGGGTACGGGAGCACGCCGGACGGCTCGCCGAGTGGATCGGCGGCGTCCCGGCCGGACTGGACGACGTCGCCCGCACGCTCGCCCGGCGCGCCGGACGGGGCCGGGCCGGGGCCGCCGTGGTCGCCCGGGACGCGCGGGAGCTGGCCGCCGGGCTGCGGGCCGTACACGAGGGACGGCCCGCACAGGGCACGGCGGTGGGCACCGCGGCCGGTGGACGGGGGCCCGTCTGGGTGTTCGGCGGGTACGGCTCGCAGTGGGCCGGGATGGGAGCGCGCCTGTACGCCCTGGAGCCCGTCTTCGCCGGCGTGATCGACGAGCTGGACCCCCTGTTCCGCCAGGAGGCGGACCTCCCGCTGAGGGAGGTCGTCGCCGCGGGCCGCGACCCCGGGGGAGTGGCCACCGCCCAGCCGCTGATCTTCGCGGTGCAGGTGGCGCTGGCCCGGCTGTGGAACTCCCACGGCGTACGGCCCGCGGCCGTGGTCGGGCACTCGATGGGCGAGATCGCCGCCGCCCTGGTCGCGGGCGGGATCGGCCCGCAGGACGCGGTCCGGGTGGTCTGCCGCCGGGCCCGGCTGCTGGGCACCCTCGGCGGCGGCGGCGCGATGGCCGTGCTGGAGGTGGCGGCCGAGGAGGTCCCGGCCGACCTGCACGTCGCCGTCCACTCCTCGCCGAGGCAGTGCGTCGTCACCGGGGATCCGGGCCGGGTGGCGGCCTTCGCCGCAGAGGTGGAGGCGCGGGGCCTGCTGTCCCGGCTGCTGACCGCGGAGGGCGCCGGGCACTCGCCCCAGGTCAAGCCGCTCCTGCCGAGGCTGCGCGAGGAACTCGCCGGGATCGAGGGGGGAAAGCCCGGCATCCCCTTCTACTCGACCGTGTTCGACGACCCCCGTGAGGTCCCGGTCTTCGAGCCCGCCTACTGGGCCGCCGGGGTCCGCCGCCCGGTCCGGCTGATGGCCGCGCTCCGGGCCGCCGCCGAGGACGGGCACACCGTCTTCACCGAGATCGGCCCGCACCCGGTCCTGGCCGCGGCGCTGCGCGACACCCTCCCGGCGGGCACCGTGGTCACGCACTCGCTCCGCCGGGGGCACGACGAGGAGTTCGCCGCCCAGCTGGCGGCCGTGGCCGTGGCGCTGCCCTCGGCGGAGCTGGCCCCGTACGGCGCGGTCACCGACCTGCCCCTGCCCGCGTGGCGGCACGAGCGGCACTGGGTCTCCGCCGCCCGGCGCGCCGCGCTCCCGCCGGGGACGCACCCGCTGCTCGGCACGCACGTCGAGGGTCCCGCCGGACACGTGTGGACCACGACCGTCGACGACCTGGCCGACGCCCCCTGGCGGCTGGACCCCGCGCACTGGCGGGTCCACGGCCTGCCGGTGCTGCCGCTGGCCGCGGTGGCCGCCCTCGCGCAGGCCGCGGCCGCGCAGGCCTGCGGCCGGGCCGAGCTGACCGACGTCGTCCTGGACGGGCTGCTCCCGCTGCCCGCCGAGGTCGTCACCACCGTCACCCCGTGCGGCGAGGTGGAGATCGACGCGAGGAACGCCGCGGGAACCTGGATCCGGTACGGCACCGCGACCATCGTCACCGACGCGCCCCCGGCCGGAGCGGTCCCGAGCCCGGCGGAGCTCGCCGCCCGGCTGCACGGCCGGTCGGCGGGGGAACCGGGCGGGGCCGCACCGGTGCCCGTTGAGATCGGATACCTCGGTCCGGACGGCACACCGGAGGATGTGCGGGTCCGACGGATCCCCGCCACCGCCGTGCCGGTCCCGCTCGCGGCCAAGCTGGTCGGCCGCAGGTGGGCGGAGTCGCCGGACGCCGGAACCGCGGACGGAACGGGACCTGCCCGCTCCTGGCTGCTGGTGGCGGTGGAGGGGGACCCGCGGGCGGAGCGGCTCGCGGCCGGTCTGACGGCCGAGGGTCACACCGTCCGCCGTGCGCCCCTGCTCCGGACCTCGTCTCCGGGCCCCGTTCTCGTCCCGGCCCAGCGCCGCGCACCCCACGCGGACGAGGACGGTCCGGTACCGGTCACCGCGGAGGCCGTGGTGCTGGTCCCCGCCGGGCTGGACCCGGCCGGGGCCGAGGAGGTGATGCTCGCGGTCACCCGCCTCGTCCGCGACCTCACCGGGAACGGGAGCGGGGCGAGGCTGCGGCTGGCCACCGAGCGGGCGCAGGCCGTACTGCCGGGGGAGGGCGCCGACCCCGGGGCGGCGGCCCTGCGCGGGCTGGTCCGGGTGCTGGCCTTCGAGCACCCCGGCCTGCGCGCCTGCCTGATCGACGCCGACGACCCGGCCGCGCTCCTGACGGAGCTGACCCGCCGCACCACCGGCCTCGCTGCACCGGGCGACTCCGTATCCGCCGACGACGAGGTCGCCTGGCGCGGCGGCGTCCGCCTGGCGGCCCGCCTGGCCGCCCTGCCCCTTCCCGCCCCGCCGCCGCCCGGTACGGCGCGGCCGGTGGTGCGGCGGGGCGAGAGCTACCTGGTCACCGGCGGGTACGGCGGGCTGGGGCTGGTGGTGGCCCGGTGGCTGGCCGAGCGGGGGGCCGGGCGGATCGTGCTCGGCGGCCGTTCGGGGCCCGGGTCCTCCGGGATCGCCGCCATCGAGGAGCTGCGGGACCTCGGGACGGACGTCCGGGTGGTGATCGGGGACCTGGCCGCGCCGGGGACGGCCGGGCGGATGGTCGGCGCGGCCGTCGCGGGCGGCCTGCGGCTGCGCGGGGTGGTGCACGCCGCGGGCGTGCTGGACGACCGGCTGGTCGCCGACGTCGGGGCCGCGGACCTGCACCGGGTCTGGTCGGCGAAGGTCCACGGCGGCCTGGCGCTGCACGAGGCGACCCGGGGGCCCGGCCTGGACTGGTGGGTGGCGTTCTCGTCGGCCGCCGCGCTGCTCGGCTCGCCGGGGCAGGCGGCCTACGCCGCGGCGAACGCCTGGCTGGACGCGCTCTGCGAGCGGCGCCGGGCGGAGGGGCTGCCCGGGACGACGGTCGGCTGGGGCACCTGGGCCGAGGTCGGCGGGGCGGGGCGGGCGGTGCTGCCCGCGGTCTCGCCGATCACCCCCGATGAGGGCGTCGAGGCGCTGGAGGCCCTGCTGGCCAGGGGCGTGCCCGCGGCCGGGGTGGTCCGCCTGGACGCGGCGGCGGCGGTGGCGGCCTTCCCCGGGATCGCGCGCATGCCGTACTTCGCGGAGCTGGCGGGTACGGCGGGCGGCTCCGGGGAGGGTGCCGGGACCGGCTCCGGACGGCCGGGCGCGGAGGCGCTGGAGGGCCTGGAACCGGACGCGGCCGTGGCGGTGATCACGGCCGGGCTCGCCGAGCGGACGGCCGCCGTGCTGGGCTTCGAGCGGGACCGGCTCCGGGAGGGCACGGTGCTGACCGAGGCGGGGCTCGACTCGCTGGCGGCGACCCGGGTGCGCGGCGCGGTCGAGCTGGACTTCGGGGTGACGCTCCCGGCGGCCCTGCTGCTGAACGGGGCGACGCTCGGCGACGTCGCCGCGGCCGTGGCCGCGGAGCTCGGCGTGCGCGACCCGGAGCCGCCGACCGGGGAACCGCCGTCGAGGAAGCCGGTGCCGAGCGGGCCGCAGGCCGGGGAGTCATCAGCGGGGGAGCCGCCGGTCGGGCCGCGGCGGGACGGTCTCCTGCGGCGGGCCGATCCCGCCTGGCGCGCCGGGGGTGCGGAGGAGGCCGCGCGGGGCGTCGTCCGGCCGCTCAACCCGGCGGCCCGCGCCCACCTGGCGGGGGAGACCGGGACGGGGACGCCGCTGTTCCTGGCGCACGCGGCGGGCGGGACCACGGAGGTCTACGCGCGGCTGGTGGAGCTGCTGGGCCCCGGCCCGGCGGTGTTCGGGCTGGAGCGGCTGGACGGGCGGGGGGTGGCGGAGCGAGCGGAGCGCTACGTGGAGGAGATCAGGAGGGTGCGGCCGGAGGGGCCGTACCGGCTGGGCGGCTGGTCGTTCGGCGGGGTCCTGGCCTTCGAGATCGCGCGGCGGCTCGGCGCGCGGGACGTGGAGCTGGTGGCGATGATCGACTCCGGCCTGCCGGACGAGACCGACCCGGGGGAGCGCACCCGGATCACCGCCCGCCGGTACGCCGACTTCGCCGTCTACCTGCACGAGACGTACGGCGCGGCCGTCGAGCTCGGCTACGAGGAGCTGGCGGTCCTGGACGAGGACGGGCAGCTCGCGCTCACCGAGGCGCGCGTCGCCGCCTCGGGGGTGGCCGGCCTGCTGGGCGAGGCGATCCTGCGCCACCAGGTCACCTCGCACGCCGACACCCGGGCGCTGGAGGCCTACCGGCCGGGGGTGTTCACCGGCCGCGTGATCCTCTACCGCTCCACCGAGCCGACCCCCTGGGCGGTCCACGACGTCCGGTACGTCCACGCCGGCGACCCCTCACGGGGCTTCGGCCCGTACAGCCCGGCCCTGGAGGTCGTCACCGTCCCGGGCTCGCACCACCTCGACCTGCTCGACCCGCCCCACGTCGAAGTCATCGCCGCTCACCTCGCCGAACACGCTGGAGGCCAGCCATGACCCTCGCCCAGGCCGTCGTAGACGGCGCCGACCCCGAAGAGCTCGCCCGCCTGGAGGTCCCCTCGTCCTTCCGGGCGGCCCACACCCGCAAGGACCAGGTCGGCGTGTTCGGCCGGGTCCCGCACGGCACCGGCGGCGTGGACAAGGACATCACGAAGTCGGTCCACGTCGGCGAGGTGCCGATGCCCGAGCTCGCCCCCGACGAGGTGCTGGTGGCCGTCATGGCGAGCGCGATCAACTTCAACACCGTGTGGACGGCCATGTTCGAACCGATCCCCACCTTCGCCTTCCTGGAGCGGTTCGGCCGCACCGACCCCCGGCACGACCGGGACTTCCACGTGCTCGGCTCGGACGCCTCCGGGGTGGTCGTCCGGATGGGCGCGGCCGTACGGCACTGGCGGATCGGCGACCGGGTCGTCGTCTCGCCCGCCTACGTCGACGCGCAGGACCCGATCACCCACGCCGACTCGATGCTCGGCGAGGACCTGCGGGCCTGGGGGTTCGAGACCAACTACGGCGGGCTGGCCGAGTTCGCCGTGGTCAAGGCCACCCAGCTGCTGCCCAAACCCCGGCACCTGAGCTGGGAGGAGGCCGCCTGCAACATGCTGTGCGCCTCCACCGCCTACCGGATGCTGGTCAGCCCGCGCGGCGCCCGCATGAAGCAGGGCGACGTGGTGCTCGTCTGGGGCGCCGCCGGCGGGCTCGGCGCGTACGGCGTGCAGCTGGTGCGCAACGGCGGCGGCATCCCGGTCGGCGTGGTCGGCTCGGAGGAGAAGGCCGACCTGCTGCGCAGGCTGGGCTGCGAGCACATCGTGGACCGCTCGCAGTTCGAGCACCTCGACGACGAGAAGGCCTGGCGGGCCTTCGGCGCGGAGATCCGCCGCCAGGTGGGCGAGGACCCGCACATCGTCTTCGAGCACACCGGCCGGGACACCTTCGGCGCGTCCGTCTACGTGGCCCGGCGCGGCGGCTCCGTCGTCACCTGCGGCTCCTCCAGCGGGTACGCGCACTCCTACGACAACCGGCACCTGTGGATGAAGCTGAAGAGCATCATCGGCTCGCACGGCGCGAACTACCAGGAGTGCCACGAGGTCAACCGGCTGCTCGCGCTGGGCATGCTGCAGCCGACCCTGTCAGCGGTCTACCCGCTGGCGCGGACCGGCGAGGCGGCCCGCGCCGTGCAGCTCAACCGGCACGTCGGCAAGGTCGGCGTGCTGGGACTGGCCCCCGCCGAGGACCTCGGGATCGAGGACCACGCGCTGCGCGAGCGCATCGGCGAGGACCGGATCAGGACGTTCCGGAGCTGACCGCCTGCCGGGCGCGCAGCACGATCTCCAGCTCGAAGCGGACGTCGGGGTCGGAGAGCTGGTCGCCGTAGAGCTCCTCCAGCTGCCGCAGCCGGTAGCGCACGGTCTGCGGGTGCACGTGGAGCCGCGCGGCGACCTCGCCGGCGCCCCGGCCGTGCCGCAGCCACGCCAGCAGTGTCTCGGCCAGCCGGTCCTGCTGGCTGGGGCGCAGGTGGGCCAGGGGCGCGAGCCGTACCTCGGCGAGGGCGTTGACCAGTTCCTCGTCCCGGAACACGACCAGGGTGGCCATGTGGTCGGAGCAGCGGACCAGGCCCCGCTTGCCGGAGAGCACGCCGCGCCTGCCCAGCTCCAGCGTCTCGCGGGCCCAGCGGAGCGAGGTGGCGGCGGCGGACAGCGGCACGGCGGGGCCGATCGCCGCCTTCCAGCCGCGCAGTCCGGCCTCCAGGGTCTGCACCCGGCCGGGTCCGCCGGGGTCGGGCACGATCAGGCAGGGATCGGGCCGGTCGAGGCCGGTCAGCACGTCCGGCGGGAGCGAGGGCGGGCGGTAGCCGCCGCACCGCTCGTCCAGCGCGACCCCGGCGACCGTCCTGGGCAGCCGCCAGCCGGCGGTCTTGGCCAGGTCCGCGATGGCGTCGGGGGAGGCCGGGGAACGGCTGAGCAGCAGGTTCAGCAGGCGGTGGCGGCGGCGCTCCATCTCCCCGGCGGCGCGCGCCCGGGCCTCGTCGAAGCCCTCGGCGGCGGCGTCGGCGAGCTGGTCGAGGTAGACGAAGATGGCCTCGCCGAGGTCGTACAGCTGCTGGGGGGTGAGCCCGAGGTCCTCGGCCTGCTCGGTCAGGCGCCGCCAGGCCACCCGGGCGCCCAGGCGCATCGCGGTCTGCAGCGGGTCGAGGTTGCGGCCCTCGTTGGCCTCGCCGCGCCCGATCGTGCGGAACACGTCGGCCTCCAGCGGCCTGCTGGGGTTCTCGATCCGGTCCACGAACTGGCGCAGCGCCTCGTCCACGGCCAGCCGTACGATCTTGACGTACGTCTCGTCGGCCGGCCGGGAGTATTCGGGGATGCGGAGGACGATCTCGCCGATCACCTGCTCGGCGATCCGGGACAGGCCCGGCCGGAGCAGCCTCGCCACCGCGGACGGGGTGGAGCCCCAGAGCCTCTGGTCGGACACCGCGTCGTCCGGCCCGCCGCGGCCGCCCGGTCCCCGGACCGCGATCCTCGTGTGTTCCTTCGTCGCCACAGACCCTCCCGTCGGAGTGCGCCTCATGTTCTGACGTGATAACACTTGGCAGTAAGCAAACGCTTGTTAGCGTCGCAGGCGCAACACCTGACGCATCCGGCGGGAGGGATTGAGACCTATCCGAGATAGGCGGCGAACTCGTCCAGGGAGATGAGCCCGTCGCCGTCCTCGTCCATCCTGGAGATCGCCGCGGCGGCGGCCTCGGGGGTGAGGGGCTGGCCGAGCACCTCCATGAGACGCGCCAGCTCGACGGCCGAGATCAGGCCGTCACCGTCGACGTCGACCATGCTGAACGTCAGCGCGTAGTCGTTGGCCATGGGTGGATCCGCCTTCCGGATGCGGAGGAATCAGACGGATGCACATTAGCGGCCCGGGCCCGGGACCCCGGAGGGATCTCCCGGGATCCCGGGCCGACACGAACCTCAGACGACCGCCCCGGAACCCTCCCGGGGACGGGCGGTCCGCTTCAGCTTGGGCTGCGGCGGCGGGGCCGGGTTGCGCTTCTCGAACCGGATCGCCAGCGGCGCCGCGACGAACGCCGACGACAGGGTGCCGACGATGACGCCGATCAGCAGCGCCACCGCGAAGTCGGTGAGCGAGGAACCGCCGAGCACGGCCAGCGCGGCCAGGATGAAGATCGCGCCCAGACCGGTGTTCACCGTACGCGGCACGGTCTGCAGGATCGCGGTGTTGGCCACCGCGGCGAACGGTTCCTTGCGCCGCTCCCCCCACAGCTCGCGGACCCGGTCGAAGACCACGACCTTGTCGTTGACCGAGTAGCCGATCACCGTCAGCATGGCGGCCAGGAACACCCCGTCGATCGGCTTGTTCATCCATGCGAACGCGCCGACCACGACCGACGCGTCGACGGCCAGGGTCAGCACGGCCGCCAGGCCGAAGGTCCAGCGGAACCGGAAGGCCAGGTAGGCCAGCTGCGCGGCGAGCGCCACGGCCAGCGCGATCAGGGCGTTGCGGCGCAGCTCCGCGCCCATGCTCGGGCCGATGAGCTCGTCGCGGACCTTGTTCACCTGCCCGGCCCCGCGCTCCAGCGACGCCTCGATCCGGTTCACCTCGGCGTTGCCGATCTGGCCGGTCCGCACGGAGATGTCCTTGCCCGAGGTCTGCACCACGGCGCTGGGGAACCCGGCGTCGGCGACCAGGTCGCGGGCGGTGTCGGCGGTGATCGCCTGAGTGGTGGAGTATTCGACGATCCGGCCGCCGGTGAACTCCACGCCGTAGTTCAGCCCGCGCACCGCGAGCCCGGCCAGTGCCACGACCGCCACCGCGGCGGCGACCACGAGGTAGGTCACGTGGCGGCGCATCAGGTCGGGGCCGTGCTCGTTCAGCCAGGTGCGGAGCCGTCCGATGCCGGCCACGCCGGTGATCTTCGGCCGGGAGGCGACGGCCCGGCGGTTGACCGCCCACTGGGCGATGACCCGGGTGATGACCATCGCGGTGACCATGGAGGCGATCACACCGATGGAGAGCGTCACACCGAAGCCGCGCACCGGCCCGGAGGCCAGGAAGAACAGCAGCCCGGCGGCGAGCAGCGTGGTGATGTTGGAGTCGGCCACCGCGCTCCAGGCGTTGCGGAAGCCCTTCTCCAGCGCCTGCCGGAGCCGCGTCCCGCCACCGGCCGCCGCGGCCTCCCGCCGCTCCCCGGCCTGCTTGGCGGCCGCGGACCCGGTCCCGGGCCGCGACCGGGCGGCGTACTCCTCCCTGGCCCGCTCGAAGACCAGCACGTTGGCGTCCACCGCCATGCCGATCGCGAGCACGAAGCCCGCCAGGCCGGGCAGCGTGAGGGTCGCGCCGAGCGCGACCAGCGCCGCGTAGGAGATCAGCCCGTAGCAGGCCAGCGCGAAGGCGGCGACGAGCCCCACCAGCCGGTAGGTGATGACGATGAACAGCGCGGTGAGCGCGACGCCGATGACGGCGGCCTGGGCGCTGGCGGCGATCGCGGCGGCGCCGAGGGTCGGGCCGACGGTCCGCTGCTCGACGGTCTCGACCGGGACCGGGAGCGAACCGCCCTCGATCAGCACGGCCAGCTCCTTGGCCTCCTCGGCGGTGAAGGAACCGGTGATCTGGGTGGAGTTGCCCGGCAGGCCCACGTTGCAGGCCACGTCCTCGTTCACCTGGGGCGAGACGAGCACCTTGCCGTCGAGCACGATGGCGACCCGCCGCTTGGGGTCGCCGGAGGGGTTGCAGGCCGCCTCACCGGTCAGCTTCGGCCAGGCCTGGGCGCCCTTGCCGCGGAAGTCGATGGTGACGAACCAGCCGCCGCCCGACTGCGGGTCGATGCCCGCCTCGGCGGCGCCGACGTCGTCGCCGCTGAGCCGGGCCGGGCCGACGAGGATGCGGGAGCCGTCCTCGTCGGCGATGACCTGCTCGCCCTGGCCGGGCTTGGTGTTCGCGTCGGCCACGGCGATGACGGGATGGATGGTCAGCTGGGCGGTCTTGCCGATGACCTCGGCCGCCTTGCTCGGGTCCAGCACGCCGGGCAGCTCGACGATGATCCGCTGCTCGCCGGAGCGGGCCAGCGTCGGCTCCGACACGCCCAGCGCGTCGACGCGGCGGCGGAGCACCTCCAGGGTGCGGTCGGTGGTCTCGGCGTCGGCCTTGACCGTCGGGGAGTCCCTGGTCTCCAGGACGATCTGGGTCCCGCCGCGCAGGTCGAGACCGAGGGTCGGACGCATGGTCAGGGCTACGTAGAGAGACGCGGCGATCACGGCGAACGCCGCTATCGCGCGTATCAGCGGGGCACGCGACATGGAAGCCTCCACAGGCTCGAAGAGGAAGGGAGCGGTCCCGCGTACGGCCGGGCGCCCCGGCGCGGGCCCGCGGGACTACGCCGGATACGGCGGAGCACCCGGAGGACGGGTCCGGGGGGACGTCGGTCGGCGGGTACGGCGGAGCACCCCGGAACGCGGGGACGCGGGGTGCCTCAGCCGCCTGTGGAGGGAGGCGCGCGGCCGGACCTGACGAGCAGGGCCGCGAGCGGGCGGGGGTCGTCGTCCCGGGCCGGGCGCGCGGCCGGGCCGGGGGAGGACGGCGGTCGCAGGAGGGAGCGCGACGGGGACGCGGCCGGGTGGCCGCCTCCCGCGCCGGTCCCGGTGAAGGCGGAGGCGGCCGAGAACTGGCGCTCGCCCAGCGGGGCCTGGCGGGAGAAGGGGTGGTGGTCGCCGGGGGCCTTGGCGACGGACGGCCGGTGCTGCGCGCCGTACGACAGGGCGGCGGGCGCGTTCAGCCCGCCCGAGACGAACAGCGGGAGCAGCAGGGCGAGCAGCCAGCCGAAGGGCGCACCGCACCTTCGCTGCCGCATGACGCCCTCCGGTGGACCGGGACCACCTCGTGTGATCCCACCCACCATAACCGGTCGCCACCGCGCCGGCCGGGACGCTCCGGCCGACGGGCCGCAGTGGGCCGCCGCAAGGGGTCGCAGGGGGTCGCAGGGGGCCGCAGGGGGCCGCGATGCCGTCGCATCCTCATGAAGCCCCACGGGAGGGATGCCGTCGCATCCTCATAAAAGTCCCACGGGAGGGTAGTGCGCTCGCATGCGACTGACCTACACCGGAGACCTGTGGTGGAAGAACGCCGTGGTCTACTGCCTGGACGTCGAGACCTACAAGGACGGCAACGGCGACGGCATCGGAGACTTCCGGGGCCTGACCCAGCAGATCGACCACCTCGACCGCCTCGGGGTGACCTGCATCTGGCTGATGCCGTTCTTCCCGACGCCCGGCCGCGACGACGGCTACGACATCACCGACTTCTACTCCGTGGACCCCCGGCTGGGCACCCTGGGCGACTTCGTGGAGTTCATGCGGACCGCCAGGGACCGGGGCATCCGGGTCATCGCCGACCTCGTGGTCAACCACACCTCCGACCAGCACCCGTGGTTCAAGGAGTCGCGGTCCAGCCGGGACTCGGCCAAGCGCGACTGGTACGTCTGGCGGGACGAGCCGGAGCCCTTCGACCCGAAGGCCATCATCTTCCCGGACGAGGAGGACAGCCTCTGGGAGCTCGACGAGGAGACCGGGCAGTACTACTACCACAGCTTCTACCGCTTCCAGCCGGACCTGAACACCGCCAACCCCGAGGTCCGCGACGAGATCGCGCGCATCCTCGGCTTCTGGATGGAGCTCGGCCTGTCCGGCTTCCGGGTCGACGCGGTGCCGTTCCTGATCGAGGGCATCGACGGCGGCCCGCACGAGTTCCTCGCGGACCTGCGGGCCTTCATGAACCGGCGGGACGGCACCTCGATCCTGCTGGGCGAGGTCAACCTGCCCTACCCGGAGCTGACGGAGTACTTCGGCGACGGCAACGGCGACGAGGTCACCATGTGCTTCGACTTCATCGCCATGCAGCGCTTCCACCTGTCCATGGCCCGCAAGAACCCGAAGGCGCTGGCCGAGGCGCTGCGCGAGCGGCCCAAGGCGCCCGACGACGCCCAGTGGGCGATGTTCATGCGCAACCACGACGAGCTGACCCTGGACAAGCTCACCGAGGCCGAGAAGCACGAGGTCTTCGACGCCTTCGGGCCGGACAAGGACATGCAGCTCTTCGACCGGGGACTGCGCCGCCGCGTGCCGCCGATGCTCGGCGGCGACCTGAGCCGCCTCAAGCTGGCCTACAGCGTGCTGTTCTCCCTGCCGGGCACCCCGGTGCTCTTCTACGGCGAGGAGATCGGGCTGGGCGAGAACCTGGACGCCAAGGGGCGGATGGCCGTGCGGGTGCCCATGCAGTGGGCGCCGAGCGGCGGCTTCTCGCGGGGCGAGGTGCGCACGCCCGTGCCGCCGGTGACCGGCGAGTTCGGCCCGCGCCACGTCAACGTCGAGGACCAGCGCCGCGACCCCGACTCGCTGCTGCACTGGGTGACGATGCTGGTCGAGCGCTACCGGGAGTGCCCGGAGCTGGCCTGGGGCGACTACGACGTCCTCGACGCCGGGGACGAGGCCGTGCTGGCCCACCGGGCCGACGCCGAGGGCGGCACCGTGGTCGCCGTGCACAACTTCGCCGACCGCGAGGCGGAGGTGGAACTGGTCCTGGAGGGTCTCGGCGACCCGTGCGTCCTGGTCGACCTGCTGGTGGACGGGACCCTGGACGTCGGTCCCGGCGGGCGCGTGCGCTTCACCATGGGCCCGTACGGCTGCCGCTGGTTCCGGGTGGCCGAGCCCGACGAGTTCCCGGAGGACGCCTCGGCCAAGGGCCACTGACCGCCCGCCACTGCTCCCGCCCGGTCGCAGCGCTTCGGCCGACCACCTCGGAGACGCTGCCACCGGGCGCCGATCCGTCGAGCCGTCCTCGATCAGGCGGCGCTGTCCAGAGATTTCTCGCTGACCGGCAGGCGCAGGGTCCGATCACCGAAATCGACCACCAGGTCGAGGCGTGCGCCGAGCGCCTCGACGTAGCGGGCGATGACCTCGATGGAGGTGACCTCGCCGTGTTCGATCTGGGAGACGCGGGCGACACTCACCTCCATGGCCGCCGCAACGTCCTTCTGTCCCAGACCGAGCTGTTTGCGCGCCTCGGCCAGTTGGTGGCCTCTCGCTTCGGCGAGCAGTCGGCGCGCCCCCGCCTCGATCTCCGCAGGAGAAACGCCGGCCGCGTGCAGCTGCCGCTCCAGATCTTCCCAGTCCCCCGGAGTCCTCTTCGGCACGTTCACTCCTCGATGTCGCTGGTGTAGTCGATGTAGAGCTGTATGGCCAGGGGGATGTTCTCCTTGTACCACCGATCCCAGTTTCCCGCCTTGTCCCCGCCCAGCAACAGCAGAGCCGCCCGGGTGGGATCGAACGCGAAGATGATTCTGATCTCTGACCGGCCTCGTGATCCTGGACGCAACTCCTTCAAGTGATGCAGAGCGCTTCCCTTGAGCCGGTCCACGAGTGGCCTTCCCAAGGTCGGCCCTTCCTCCCGCAGGGCGGCAACGGCCTGTGCGACCTGGATCGCGGAATCGAGATCTTCTTTGATCAACGTGCTGAACCAGTCGGCGTACTCATCCGTGACCTTCACCGTCCAGGCCAAGAGGTCTCCCCAATTCAAGGCTAGCCTTAATTCGCTGGTCAAGCTACTCCTGCAGGGAGCGCAACGCACGGTGATTCCGTAAATCCTTTGAGTGATCTATCCGATCTGTCCGCTCCTGCTCGCCCAACCCTGATGCATCTCCCGTCTTCGGAACCGAGCCCCCTCACCCCCGCGCGGTGCAGATCGTGTCCGCCGCACGGGAACTGCTGGAGGAGGAGGGCTGCGACGCCCTCACCATGCGGGCGCTGGCCGACCGGCTCGGCATCCGGGCGCCCTCGCTCTACAAGCACTTCTCCGACAAGGCCGCCGTCGAGGCCGCCCTCATCGAGCGCGGCCTCATGGAGATCGACGCCGTCCTGTACGGCGTGCTGGAGGAGTGGTCGGGCACCCCGTTCTTCCTCGCCGCAGGCGATCCGTACCTCGCGCAGGCCCTGTGGTCCTTCGCGCACGGCATGGTGATCCTGGAGCTCGACGGCCGCTATCCCGAGGGGTCCGACCTGGAGCGCACCTGGGCGGAGGGCGCCCGCGCCTTCGCCGCCCGCCGGGCCTCCATCGGCTGAGGCGGGTCTCGGCCGTCCCCGGGAGCCCCCGATTCCCTCAACCCCGTATGCTACGGGCCGATATTGTCATCGACCCGGTTCCCCAGAGAAGGAAGTTCACCGTGTACAAGGAGTTCGCGATCGAGGCCGTGGTGTGGCTGATCCCCGTGGCCGTGCTCCTCGGCCTGGCCTGGATGATCACGGCGACGGCCTGACCCGGACGGCGCCGCGATCAGGGCGCTGTGCTGAAGGGGACGACGGGTCCTTCTCGAGACCTCATGATCTCCGCGACGCGGCCGCGTCCCGCCCTCCGGCGGGGCGCGGCCGTTCCGTGTCCGGAGAGGGCGCCGATCGCGGGCCCGACCGGCCCCTCCCGCCGCGGGCGCACCGGCGGAGGATCATGACGTCGCCGTCCCCGCCGCTCCTGCCTGGGGGCGGGCGAGGACCCACCAGAGCCACACCTGGGTGCCCACCAGCAGGGGTGTGAGGATCGCGGCGGCGGGGGTGAGCAGGGCGAGCGTCGCCGGGTCGGCGAGGTGCTCCGCCAGCGGCAGGCGGGATCCGGCCGCCAGCCCGGCCGACACGATGGCGGCCGAGGTCAGGGCGTAGGCGGCACGCTCGCCCAGCGCGCCGAAGGGCCGCCGTGCCCGCCGCCACGGCTTCCCCGCCTCCCCGCCGGACGCCTTCCCGGTCTCCCCGCGCGAGGTCTCCCCGCGCAGCCGGAGCGCGGCCAGCGCCAGTCCCTGGGCGCAGAACAGCGCGGCGAGGACGACGACCGCCGCGGCCAGGACCGGCGGCGCCGCTCCCGCGCTCCCCGCGCTCCCCGCGCTCCCCGCGCTCCCCGCGAGGATGAACCCCAAGCTCAGTGCCACCGCCCAGCTCCCGGCGACCACGGCCGCCTCGCACCCGGTCCGCCACGCCGCCCGGTCCACCCGTCCCCGCAGCAGGATCCCCGCGTCCCGAGCCACCCAGCCGAGCAGCAGCACGGTGAACGCCGCGTAGTTCTCCGCGAGGAACTCACCCTCCAGGATGGGGAAGGCCCCGGCGAAGAAGCCGACCGCGACGACCAGCCAGACCTCGTCGGCCAGGAAGAACGGCGTGATCGCGCCCAGTACCCGGCCGCGCTCGCCGGGGGTGCGCCCGAGGTACGGCAGGAGCATGCCGATCCCGAAGTCGGCCCCCGAGAGCACGAGGTACCCGGCGGTGAAGAAGGCGAGGAGGGCGATTTCCATCGTGGTGGTCCTTGTCGGGAAGGGCGGGGACGCCGGGAGGCGGCTCGGCGCACGGTCGGGCACGGCCTCCGGGACGCGGCGGGGACGCGGCCTCCCGGGAGGCCGTGCGGTGGCCTCCGGGAGGCGGCCTCCGGGACGCGGCGGGGAGGCGGCCTCCGGAGGAGGCGCGGAACGCGGCTCAGAAGACGACCGCCGGGATCGGCTCGTCCCGGGCGGCGGAGGAGCCGGACGGGAGGTCCGGAGCGCCGCCCGCCGGGCCGCCGGCGGGGTCCGGGCCGCGGCGGGCGGCACGGGCGAGCATCCAGACGTTGACCGCGACCAGGGCCGCGAACAGCACGGTGAAGGCGGCCAGCGAGAACCGGAGCAGACCGGGCGGCAGGTCGCTCAGCGCCTCCTCGGTGGTGAGCAGCCCCTGCACCGCCCACGGCTGGCGGCCCGCCTCCCGCAGCACCCATCCGCCGAGCACGGCGGCGAACGGCAGCGGGACCGCCGCGGTCAGCAGCACGTGCCAGGCGCGCAGCCCCCGGACCGCCCGGGAGGAGAGCGCCAGCGGCACGCTCACCAGCGAGACGAGCGCCATCACCCCGAACAGCCCCAGCATCGCGATCCCCCCGGCCTGCACCGGGAGCGCGGGCGGCACGAGGTCCGCGAGGTCCGCGAGGCCCGCGGGACCTCCGGCGCCCCCCGCTCCCCCCACGCTCTCCCGGACCGCCTCGTACGCCGCCGCGGCCTCCGCCCGGAGCCGCTCGATCTCCGCCGCGTCCCCCTCGAAGACGGCCCACTTCATCGGCTGCACCGTGGAGAAGCTCAGCTCGCCGAAGGCGAGGACGGCCGCCAGGCCGGGCAGGCCGGTGAACACGCCGATCCGCAGCGAGCGGCGGAAGAACTCCTGCTCGGCGGTCCGGCGGCGCAGGTGGTGGGCGCTCACCCCGGCCAGGAAGAACCCGGCGGCGACCAGCGAGGCGGCCATGACGTGCCCGAAGGCGGTGAGCGCCGCCGGGTTGGCCAGCACCGCCGCCGCGTCGGTGAGCCGGAGCACCCCGCCGGAGAGCTCGGCGCCGACCGGGTTCTGCATGAAGCCGTTGGCCACCAGCACCCAGTAGGCCGAGGCGTAGGCGGTGAGCGTCACCACCCAGAACACCGCCAGGTGCGCCCACCGGTTCAGCCGCCCCCAGCCGAAGATCCACAGTCCCAGGAAGGTGGACTCGACGAAGAACGCGACCAGCGTCTCCATCGCCAGCGCCGCCCCGAAGACGTTGCCCGAGAAGTGCGAGAGCCCGTTCCACGCCATCCCGAGCTGGAACTCCATCACCAGCCCGGTGACGATGCCCATCACGTAGTTGATGACGTAGAGCCGTCCCCAGAACCGCGTCATCCGCTCGTGCACGGCGGAGCGGGTCAGCGTGGCCCGCGTCTGCACGACCGCGATGAGCGTGGCCAGGCCGAGCGTGAGCGCGACGAACAGGAAGTGCGTCCCCGCGGTGAGGGCGAACTGCAGCCGGGCCAGGTCGAGCGTGTCCATGGCCCCAGCGTCCCGGTACGGCCCCGCCCGCGCGTCCCCCCGGGGATGACGCCCGCCGTACCCCGGAAGTTGCGGTCCGCCGCCGGTCGCCTACATCAGTGCTCGGCCAGGACGATCACCGAGTCGCCGGGGCCGAGGCGGACCAGGCGGGACTTGTCGGGGTTGAGGACCACGCCGAAGTGGGGGGCCTCGCCGATCCGGTCGGCCCGGCGGTAGCCGATCGCGGTCTCGCCCCGGCGGGCGGCCGACTCGATCACCGTGGCGAAGCTGACCGGCGCGCCGGAGCGGACGTACCGCTCGGCGGGGCGGGGGTAGATCTCCGAGCCGCGCGAGTCGAAGAGGTAGCCGAACACGTCGGCCAGGTGCCGGTTCTCGGTGAGCTGGGCCAGGAGCAGGCCGATCACCGTGTCGCTGATCACGATGTCGTCGGCCCGGGTGACCTCGGCCAGGGACCGGTTGTTCTCGTCGTGCATCTCGCTGACGATCGAGTAGCGCTCGCCGAGCGAGGTCTGCATGTCGCGCAGCTGGAGCAGGGTCATCAGCGTCCGGGTGTCGGCGTGCCCGGCGTCGTAGCGGTCGTCGGACAGCACGATGACGTGCTGGTAGACGCCCAGGCCCAGTGACTCCAGCGCGTAGCGGTCGGTGGTCTCGCAGTCCTTGACGTTCACCGTGAGGTTGACCAGGCCGTCGACGCCGGTCGCCGCGTCGGGGTGGTCGGAGGCGACGTCCAGGATCGAGCCGGGGGCGGCGTAGCCGTCCAGGCAGCGGACGATCTGGCGGCCCCGGCCGTTCCAGTTGAGCACCAGGGTCCGCTCGGGTCCGGGCAGGGGGTGCGCGGTCATCACGATCGCGTCCTCCTGGGCCTTCGGCATGCCGTCCGCCAGGCGGATCATCGAGTCGTCCTGGGCGATCACGATGATCTCGTCCTCGGCCTCGATCACCGTGTCCGCGGGCGGGTTCAGCATGGTCCGGCCGCCGCGGCGCAGGCCGATGACGGTGGCCGCCTGGTAGGCGTGGAGCGCCCTGCCGTACGGCGTGCCCGCCAGGCCGGGGTCCGAGCGCAGGTAGATCTCGCCCCCGGCGAAGTCCAGCAGGTCCATGCAGACCACGGACGTGCCCGACTGGCGGGAGGACTGCACGATGAGCCGGGAGGCGGTGTCGTCGGAGTCGACGAGGTGCACGCCGTGGCCGCCGGCGAGGCGGGCGGCGGCCATGTTGGCGGTGTCGGCGATCGCGGCCACCACCGGCGGGTGGTCTCCGGCGCGCTTGTCCAGGGCGAGCAGCGTCTTGATGACGTGCGCGTCGGGGTCGTCCCCGTGCGGGGAGAGCACGACGACCGAGCGCGCGGCGTCGAGGTTCATCAGGTCGAGGTCGGCCGGCTCCACGGGGCGTCCGGTCCGGCAGACCACCTTGGTCGCGCCGGTGTCGCCAACGTGCGTGCGGAGCGCGTCCTCCATGGCGACCTTGTCGAGGTCGGCGAGGATCGCGATGACGGAGCCGCGCTGGCTCGCGTGCGCCTGGACCAGCTCCCGGACGATCGTGAAGACCTGGTCGGACCAGCCGAGGATCACCGTGTGCCCGCGCTCGATGATCCGCGACCGGCCCTTGCGGAGCTGCTCGAACCGCTCCTTGAGCCCGTTGGCGAGCACGCCGACCAGGGCGCTGACGATGAAGAGCCCGCCCAGCGACGCGACGAACATCAGCGCCACGAACGGCGCGCTCCCGGTGTCGCTGGCCACCTTGCCGGGGCTGAGCGTGCGCATCAGCGTCGCCCAGAGCACGCCCGCCACGCCGTGGTGCCGCTCGGCCTCGACCGGCGTCAGCCAGAGCACGAGCCCGGTGACCACGACGATCAGCGCCGCGGAGATCGCCGCGAGCCACCCGATCAGCGCCGCCGTGCCCCGCGACATGGTGTTGTCGAACCAGTAGCGCATCCGTTCCCGGCGCGTCGGCCTGGACACCGGCATACCTCCCCGTTCGGTGAATCCCGATCAACGATCGCACAAAAAGTACATGTCGCTCAGGTGTTCGTACATTCGGGTCCACCGGTACGGCGCACGGGCAGGTGGAGGCGCTCCACGGGTCTCCAGGAGAGGGCCGCCGACGGCTTTCGGGGGAGACGAGGGACCGGCGCGCACCGCGGCGATCGGGATCCTTCCGTGCGGAGCGAGTTTCCTGAAAAAGATTGTCCTGGTGAGGAAATTCCTTCATAGGATAATCCTGTGAAGTTTCTGAACAGGACCGACGAGCTGGAGATGCTGGGACGACGGATCTCCGGCATCCAGGCCGAACTGCTGGTGGTGTACGGCCGCCGCCGTGTCGGAAAGACCGAGTTGCTGGCTCATCTCGCGGGCGGAGTGCGGTCGTTCTACTTCGAGGCGACGGACACCGTCGCCCCGCAGCAGCTGCGCGACTTCACCGACGAGCTGGCCCGGGTCTGGGGCAATGAGCTGCTGGCCGTACAGCCCCTGGGCAGCTGGGAAGCGGCGCTCACCGCACTCGCCCAGTTCGTGGGCACGCAACGCACGCTGGTCGTGCTGGACGAGTTCCAGCTGCTGGCGGGCCGGTCGCGCGAGCTGGAGACGACCCTCAGCAGGTGGTGGCGCACGACCGGGCGAGACCTCCCGATCGTCCTGGTCCTGGCGGGAAGTGAGCTGTCGTTCTTCGAGGACAAGGTGCTGGCCGGGCAGTTGTACGGCCGGCGGACAGGGCAGCTCAAGCTCGCCCCTTTCCTCGCCAGGGAGGCCGCGCTCTTCCACCCGGGCTACAGCGCCGAGGACCGGGTCCGCGCATACTCGATCTGCGGGGGTGTCCCCTACTACCTCGAGCGCTTCACCGACGACCGCCCGCTCGCCGAGCACCTGCTGACGGAGGTGTTCGAGCGCACCGGCCTCCTGCACGACGAGGCCGAACTCATGCTGAGGCAGTCGATCGCCGACCTCGCCAACCACACGGCGGTGCTGCGCTCGATCGCCCACGGGCACAACCGCAACAACGAGATCAGTCAGCGCACGGGGCTGACTCCGGCCCACGTGGTCAAGATCGTCAGCTCGCTCGAGCAACTGGGGCTGGTCGAACGGCTCCGGCCCATCACGGCGTCATCGCGTGCGAAGAAGACGGCGTACGCGATCAGCGACCAGTTCCTGAGGTTCCACCACCGGTTCGTCGAGCCCGCCAGGTCACAGTTGCGGACCAGCGCACTGGCGGCCGCCTACCTCTCCGAGACGGTCCTCCCGCAGCTCGACCACCACGCCTCCTACGCGTGGGAGGACATGTGCCGCCAGTACGTGCTCCGTACCGTGCCCGGGGTCATGGCGGTCGGGCGGTGGTGGGGGCAGGTCCCCGCCGGCGACGGCCCCAGGACGCAGGAGCGTGAGATCGACGTGGTGGGGGTCGACGGCAACCGGACCCCGCTGGCCGTCGGCATGTGCAAGTGGACGGCCGGAGAGGTGGACTTCGACGAGTTGAACCTTCTGGACCGCCTCACTCCGCACGTCGAGGGCTCCACCGGAACCGAGGAGAGGTTCATCTTCTCCCGCAACGGGTTCAGCGCCAGACTGGCGGCCTACGCGGCGACCGCGCCCGGGCTGCGTCTCGTCACCCCCCAGGATGTCTACGCCTGAGGTTCCGCCGACGTCGCCCTCCCTCGCCGGGGAACGGCCCGGGGCCGGAGGCGCACCGCGTGCGCCCCCGGCCCCGGCCCCGGGAGGATCGTCCACCGGCCGGGCGGCCGGTCGCTGTCAGACGCGGAAGCGTCCCACCAGCGAGTTGAGGTGCGTGGAGTTCTGCGCCAGCTCCTCCGACGCCCGCCGCACCTCGCCGATGCTGTTCACCATCGCGTGCGCGGTGGTGGCGATCTCCTGGACGCTCTGCGCGATGGCGGTCGCGCCGGTGGCGGCCTCGGAGATGTCGCGCAACCGCCGGGCCAGGTCGTTGACCGGCCGGGTGACGCTGCGGGTCAGGAACCAGGCCACGCCCAGCAGCGCGATCACGGCCAGGCCGGTGCCGAACAGCACCACGTTCTTGGTCGCCGACGCGGTCGCCTCGGCTTCGGCGGCGCGCACGGTGAGCAGGCCCGCCTCGGCGTCGCGCATCTCGCTCAGGGTGGCGCGGATCTTGTCCATGACCGCCTTGCCCTTGTCGGACAGCACGACCGCGGCGGCGGCCTCGAAGCCCTCGGCGCGGCGCAGGTCGACGGTCTGCTGCATCTCGGCGAACTTGGCGTCGACCAGCGGGCGCAGGGTCTCGATGTTCTTCTGCTGGGCGGCGTTGTCGGAGGTGAGCTCCGCGGTCTCGTCCAGCAGGTCGCCGACGGCGTCCTTGGCCTCGGTGTAGGGGCCGAGGTAGGACTCCTCGGCGGTGATCAGGTAACCGCGCTGGCCGGTCTCGGCGTCCTTCAGCGTCGACAGCACGCCGTCGAGCCTGTTCAGCACCTGGTGGGTGTGCTCCACCCATTTCTCGTTCTCGACCAGGTCGACGGTGTTGCTGTAGGAGACGGCACCGATGACGCCCATCATGACCAGGGCGGCTGCGAACCCGGCGGTCAGCCGGCGGCCGATGGTCCAGTGCCAGCGGCCCGGCCCGCCGGTGGTCGTCTTCGTCGCCTGGTCAGACATGTCGTTCATGGTGTGCTCTCTGTCGCCGTGTCAGCTCGTTGTCGACCTGTCCGTCGGCGACGGCACGGGATTTCCGAGCCTTCCGCCCGGCGGAACGCCTCTTTGCGCCACGGGTGCCGGAAGCCCCCGACGGCGTCGTCCGCAGGAGCGACAGGCAGGGACCGCTGCGAGGCAGGAGAAGGGGCCGGGGACGACGGGCAGGGACCGCTGCGAGGCAGGAGAAGGGGCCGGGGACGACGGGCAGGACCGCGGCCGGCGGCGGACCGCACGGATACGCCGGGCACCTCCCGAGAGGGCGCGGGTCGGCCCGCGCCCTCTCAGGAGGCAGGGGAGTCCGGGGAGGGCGGGCTCACCGGGTCGGGGAGTCCGGCGACCCTCCGGGGCAGAAGACCTCCAGGGGCCGGGGCGTGCGCTGCGGCGTGGGCTCGGCCAGGACGCGCGCGGTGGTGGCCGAGGTCATGATGCCCTCGTACACGTACCAGTCGCCGGGGACCGAGGGCCGGTCCCCCTTCTCGGTGTAGGAGGTCCACGTCGGCGTCACGCCGCGCTCCCGCAGCGTCGCCGTCACCTCCGCGACGGTCTTGTTGGCGTACCGGACGCAGTGGAAGACCTGGTGCGGCGCACCGAGATCCGGCCAGTCCCTGTACTCCTCGCCGGGCCGGGCGGCCCGTCCGAGGGAGATCTCCGCGCTGTCGGCGTAGTCCACCGGCACCTTCAGGCCGATGATCGAGCAGGAGGGCTGGTCGGAGCACGAGTCGGACGAGTCGATGACGGTGATCTCGCCCTCGACGGATGGGACGTCCTGCCCGGCCTTCAGCCTCCCCTCCGCGATGAGGCGGCGCAGGTGCCGCAGCCTGCCCTCCTCCGTGACGTTGAGCAACCGGCCCACCCCGGCCTCCGAGGCGGGCTCGACGCTGAGCCTGATGTTCAGGCCGAGGGCCCTGAGCTCGGACTCGTACTTCTCCGGGTCGGCGTAGAGGTCCTTCACCGTGATGACGTAGTGGTCGCCCTCCCGCATGACGTCGAGCGCGGCGGAGGCGGGAGCCGCGCCGAGGAAGCCGGGAAGCACCCAGCCCGCCAGCGTCGCCACGGCCGCGAGGCCCGCGACGACCGGCAGAGCGATCCACCGGCGCCGCCGGGCCGGCATCGCGGGCCGCCACCGGAGCCGGGCGGGCCCGCCGGAAACGTCAGCGGCCGGGGCGACGGCGGTGATCTCGTCGAACAGCTCCCTCGCCCCCCGGGTCATGCCGGGGCCGGGATCGGGGACGATTCCCGCCACGAGACGGTCGATGTCGTGCATCACACTTCTCCTTTCGCCAGCGCGGCCGCGCGCGAGCCGTACCTGGCCGGATCCAGGCCGGCGGAATCGAGTTCCCGGGCGAGCCGTTTGCGCGCCCGGTGCAGCCGGAGGCGTACGGCCCCGCGCGAGCAGCCCAGCACGGTCGCGATCTCCCCGGCGTCCAGGCCCTCCCAGCTGACCAGGGCGAGCAGTTCCCGGTCATCGGCGCTCAGCCGCCGGAAGGCCTCCCGCACCCCGCCGGGATCATGCCCGGCGGGCCCGGCGTCACCGGTGTGCTCGGCCCAGACGGCGAGCTCGGCGCGGAGCCGTACGGCCAGCTCGGTCCGGCGGTCGGCGGCCCGGCGGCCGTTGGCCAGTACGCGCCGGGCCGTGCCGTACAGCCAGAGCCGGGCGGCGTGCCCCTCGGGGACGTCGTCCAGGCGGCGCCAGGCCGTGGTGAACGTCTCGGCGAGCGCGTCGGCGGCGTCGTCGGGGGAGGCGGTGCGGCGGCGCACGTAGGCGAGGAGGCCGGGGTAGTGCGCGGTGTAGATCTCCTCGAAGCGCCGCTGGGGGTCAGGGGGCCCACGCTGCTCCTTCCGTCGGGGACTCGTCATCCCCTACGTGTCCGGCACCGGGGCCCCGTTTCTCGCCTATCCGGATTTCTGCGGAGAAGATCCTCCCGTCGGGCGGCCGTCAGGCCGTCTGCCGGGCGGCGGCGCGGCCCGCGGTACGGCCGGACAGCAGGCAGCCGCCCAGGAACGTCCCCTCCAGGGCGTTGTAGCCGTGCACCCCTCCGCCGCCGAACCCGGCGACCTCTCCGGCGGCGTACAGCCCGGGGACCGGTTGCCCGTCCCGGCCCAGGGCGCGGGAGTCGAGGTCGGTCTGGATCCCGCCGAGGGTCTTGCGGGTGAGGACGTGCAGTTTCACGCCGATCAGCGGCCCGGCCGCCGGGTCGAGGATCCGGTGCGGGGGGACGGTGCGGCCGAGGCGGTCGCCGACGTAGCGGCGGGCGTTGTGGATGCCCTGGACCTGGACGTCCTTGCCGTAGGGGTTGGCGACCTGCAGGTCGCGGGCCTCGATCTGGGCGCGGACGGCGGCGGCGTCGAGCAGCGGCTCGTCGGTGAGCCCGTTCATCCGCTCCACCAGCTCCTCCAGGGTGCGGGCCACCACGAAGTCGGCGCCGTTGCGCTTGAACGCCTCCACCGGGGCGGGCGCGCCCTTGCCGAGGAGGCGGGAGCGCAGGAACGCCCTGCGGTCCTTGGCGGTGATGTCGGGGTTCTGCTCCGAGCCAGAGAGCGCGAACTCCTTGGTGATGATCCGCTGGTTGAGGATGAACCAGGAGTGGTCGTAACCGGCGATGTCCGGGGTGGTGCGCAGGTGCTTCAGCGTGCCCAGCGTGTCGTAGCCGGGCAGGCACGGCTCGGGCAGCCGCCGGCCGAGGGCGTCGAACCACAGCGACGACGGGCCGGGCAGGATGCGGATGCCGTGTCCGGGCCAGATCGGGTCCCAGTTGTGCAGGCCCTCGGTGTAGTGCCACATGCGGTCGCGGTTGACCAGCCGGACCCCGGCGCCCTCGGCGATGTCGAGCATCCGCCCGTCGACGTAGGCGGGGACGCCGGTGACCATGTGCGCCGGGGGCCGGCCGAGCCGCTCGGGCCAGTGGCGCCGCACGCGGTCGTGGTCGGCGCCGATCCCGCCGGTCGTGACGATCACCGCCTGGGCGCTCAGCTCGAACTCGCCGACCGCGTCGCGGTTGGAGGCGACCCCGCGGGGGGAGTCGTCGTCGGCCAGCACCGTCCCCCGCACCCCGGTGACGGCGCCGTCGGTCATCACCAGCTCGTCGACCCGGTGCCGGTGGTGGAAGCGGACCAGCCCGGCCGCGGCGGCCCGGTGCACGGAGAGGACGAACGGCTCGACCACGCCGGTCCCCGTGCCCCAGGCGACGTGGAAGCGGGGCACGGAGTTGCCGTGCCCGCCGGCGCGCAGGGCGCCGCGCTCGGCCCATCCGACGGTCGGCAGGAACGTGATGCCGTGCCCGGCCAGCCACGACCGCTTCTCCCCGGCGGCGAACTCCACGTAGGCGCGTGCCCACTTGACGGCCCAGGCGTCCTCGTCGTCCAGGCGGTCGAACCCGGCGCTGCCCGTCCAGTCGCTCCACGCCAGTTCGAAGGAGTCCCTGACCCCCAGGCGGCGCTGCTCGGGCGTGCCGACCAGGAACAGGCCGCCGAAGGACCAGAACGCCTGCCCGCCGAGGTTGGCGGCGTTCTCCTGGTCGACCAGGACGACCTTCCTGCCCGCCGCGGTCAGCTCGTGGACGGCCACCAGACCGGCCAGGCCCGCGCCGACGACGATGACGTCCGCGTCCATGGGGGTGCTCCTCACTGCCGGATGCCGCCGGACATTCCGGGACATCGGGTACCGATGGGCGCCCACCGTATTCGCCCAACGGGAGTTCGGGCCAGTAGCCCGGGGCGTGGTCGTCGCGTCGTCCCGTCGTCCCCGCAGGCCGTGGCTCTTGCGGGGTTTCATCCACTATTAGTGTGAATTATCGGCCCGTATATGTTTCTTCCCATTTAGGGGCGCGGTGAATGAAGGGATGCGGGTTTTTTGCACGGATGTCCTTGCCTTTCGGGGGCCCTCGATTGATCATGAAAAGGATTTCCGCACTGGTAACGGGAATCTCCGGCGTCATATTCGGGGGATATCGATGATGAGACTCGTCAAGAAGAAAGCCGCTCTGGCGGCGCTGGTCGCCGCCGCTGCCGCCGTCACCGTGGTTCCCGCCCAGGCGGCCTCGGCGGTGACGAACCCCTACAAGCCCGAGGCGGTGTGCGGTTCGGGCTTCAAGAAGGTCCCCGGGGGCGTCCGCCCGATGCGGGCGGGCTTCCCCGGCGGGGTCGTCGGTTACCTCTACCTGCTGTACAACGCCGACACCCGGCAGCACTGCGTGCTCACCATGAAGGCGACGTCCCTCGGCACCGCCACGACGACCCAGGTGGCCCTGGAGGTCGACTCGGAGAACGGCGGCGGACGCGGCTACAACCAGGCGATGCAGGGCAAATACCGGTACTACGCCGGACCCGTCAAGCTGACGACGGAAGGCAGGTGCGTCCGCTACACCGGCATGATCTACAGCGTGGACGGGACCATGCCGGCCTACGCCGAGGGCACCCACGGGTGCGAGGACCGCCAGAACTGGGGATTCCCGGGGTCCCCGATGGGCCAGGGCGGATCGGGCAGCCCGTTCGCCCCGATGGACGGCAACGTCCCCGCGATGCCGGGCCTCGTCCCGCCCGCCCTCGGCGTGTAACCGGGCCCGCCCGGCCGCGCCCCCCGGTAGAACGATCCACACGATGTACGGCGCCGCGGCCTCCGGCGAGGAGGCCGCGTTCCGCCGGGCGGTAGCGGTGACCTGTGCTTTCACCGGCCACCGCCGTCCGGGTCAGGACCAGGCGCCGGCTGCGGCGGCCCGGGCGGCGTAGTCCTCGAAGGAGGCCGGCTCGCGGCCGAGCACCCGGCGCACCCCGTCGGCGACCCCGACGAGATGCCCGGCGCGGTGCGCCGCGAACAGCTCTCCGAGCGCCCAGGCGGCGGCCTCCGGAAGTCCTTCGGCGAGCAGTTCGCGGTGGTACTCCTCCGGGGTCAGCTCCACGTACTCGATCGTCCGGCCCGCCGCCCGCCCGATCGTCTCCGCCGCCTCGGCGAAGGTCAGCTCACGCGGCCCGGACAGCTCGTACACCCGCCCGGCGTGCCCGTCCTCCGTCAGCAGCACCGCCGCGACCTCCGCCACGTCCTCGACGTCGATGAACGGCTCCGGCACGTCCCCGATCGGCAGGGCCAGCCGACCGGCCCGCAGCGGCTCCCGCCACAGGTCCTCGTCGAAGTTCTGGTCGAAGTTGTTCGGCCGGATGATCGTCCACTCCACGCCCGAGCCGCGTACGGCCTGCTCGGCGGCGACCATCCCCTGCCCGAAGTCGCCGGTCACGTGCTCGATGCCCCGCCCGGACAGCGACACGAACCGGCGGACGCCCGCGTCCACCGCCCGCTTGACGAAGTCGTGGACGGGCGCGGGGTCGTCCGGTGCGACGAGGTACACCGCCGAGGCGCCCTCCAGCGCGGCGGCCCAGGTGTCCGGCTCGGACCAGTCGAACCGCACCTCGCCCGAGCGGGACGCCGCCCGCACGGTCACGCCCGCCTCCCGGAGCCGCCGCACCACCCGCCGCCCGGTCTTGCCGGTGCCGCCCAGTACGAGGATCTGATCCGCATGTGTCGTCGTCATGCCGTCGAGTCAACCGCCCGGCACCGGGACCGCGCCATGGCCGTCCGTACGGCGTGCATGCGCGATCGTCCGTCCGGGGCCGTTGTACGGCGTGCGGGCCGTACGGCGGGCATATCGTGACGTTCATGGACCCGTTCGACGATCTGCTCCGGGGCGTGCGCGCCGACGGCGCCGTCTTCGGCCGGTCGGTGCTGTCGCCGCCGTGGGCGCTGCGCTTCACCGACGGCGCCTCCATGACGCTGTGCGTGCCGCTGCGCGGGGAGGGCTGGATCATCCCGCCGGGCGACGGGGGAGACGGCGGGCGGCCGCACGCCGTACGGCTGGGCGAGGTGGCGATCGTGCGCGGGCCGGAGCCCTTCGTGTTCGCCGACGATCCCGGGGCCGCCGCGCGGCCGCACCCGCCGCTCGACGTGCGCTGCGGCCGGGAGCAGGGCGGTCACGGAGGACCGGGCGGGCGCGCGGAGCCGGACGGTCATGGAGGGACCGGCGGGCGCGCGGAGCCGGGCGGTCATGGAGGGCCGGGCGGTCGCGGGGAGCTGGACGGCCGGACGGTGCTGATGGCCGGGGCGTACCACGTCCGGGGCGAGGTGCCCCGGCGGCTGCTGCGGGTGCTGCCGCCGGTGGTCGTCGTGGCGGACCACCACGACTGCGGGCCGCTGCGCGACTACTTCGAGACGCAGCTCGCCGCGGACCGGCCGGGCCGGCAGATCGTGTTGGACCGCCTGCTGGACTGGCTGCTGGTCTGCACGCTGCGGGAGTGGTTCGACCGGCCCGAGTCCGTCCCGCCCGCCTGGTACCGCGCGCTCGGCGACGACGTGGCGGGCCCGGCGCTGCGCGCCATGCACGAGGCGCCGGACCGGCCGTGGACGCTCACCTCCCTGGCCGCGGAGGCGGGGGTCTCCCGCACCACGCTGGCCAAGCGCTTCACCGAGCTGGTGGGCGAGCCGCCGCTGGCGTACCTGACCGGGTGGCGGATGGCGCTCGCCGCCGACCTGCTCACCGAGCCGGCCACCACGGTCACCTCGGTGGCCCGCCGGGTCGGCTACGCCGACGCCTTCGGTTTCAGCACGGCCTTCAAACGGGTCCGGGGCATCAGCCCCACCGCGTACCGCAAGGAGGTCTCGGCCGTCGGCGCGTAGCCGCGGCACACCGGCCCGCAGCCCTTCCGGGACCGCCGTCACGAAGGACGATCCAATCCCTCCCGGAGCAGTTCGTCATGCCGTTCGGAGACATCGCCGCGTCCAGAGGCTCCCAGTCCGATGAACGACGGCTTCCGCTGTGCGGTTTCGGGGGCTGAAGCCTCGGCGAACACGGCGGGCAGCCTCATATCGCTGTCTCCTCGCAGACCTGGAACCAGACCGCGGTGCCGGTCTCCTCGTCGTGGTGGACGCTCCACTTCGCGGCCAGCAGGTCCACCAGGGCCAGGCCGCGCCCGTTCTCGCCGTCGGGGGTCGCGGCGCGGAGGAAGGGCATCGTCGTGGCCGACCCGTCGTCGATCACCTCGACGTGGGCCAGGCCGTCGAGGGCACCGAGGTAGACGGTCACCGTCCCGCCCGGGACGCGGCCGGAGTCGGAGTGCACCACGGAGTTGGTGAAGACCTCGCTGAGCAGGAGCAGCGCGACGTCGAGGGTGTCACCGGAGACCTGACCGGTCAGCAGGTCCCGAGCCCACGCGCGGGCCTCCGCCACGGATGCGGGGACGCCGGGGAACTCCCGGCGCCGGAGCACTTCGAGTACGGCGTGGCGCGCCTGCCGGGGCCCGTTCCGCTGGATCCGCTGCGGCGCGGTCATGCGATCACCTCCGCGACGATTATGTCCGCCGCGTTGTCCGCCTCGGCGCAGACCGAGTCGCCCCGCCGCCAGCACCGCGACCACCAGGGCCGCCAGGTGAACACCCACTCGCGGCCCCGCCGTACGGCGGTGATCCGGGCGCGCGTCTCACCCCCGGACATGACCTCCAGCACCGGCCGGCCGATGGCGGGGAGGACGAGCGCGGTGCCGACCCCGAGGGTCCGGAGATCCCATCCCAGCCGCAGAAGGTGGATGAACTGCGCCTGCGGATTGTGCGTACTCATCGTGTCGAACCTCCGGAGTGGGGCCGTACTGCAGACGTGGTCTGCGCGACGTGGAGCGAAAGGAGGGCCAGCGTGCGCTATGTCCACATTTCTCTAACTTTTAGTGATTACTCGTAGCGCACGGTGACGTCACGGCCATGATGATTTGCTCTGTGCATGATGTCAATGCACTGTGCAGATTCTGTTCGGGTCGTGCATTCGGGCGCGGAGAGTGGACTCCTTCGGCACACTGACCACATGTCACCGACCCACAGCCCCACGGTCCGGCTGAGGCGTCTCGCCCGTGAACTGCGCAGGATGCGTGAAGAGAGCGGGTTGCGCCCCGAGGACGCCGCGGCTCGCCTGGGATGGAGCCGTAGCAAGGTGAGCCGCATCGAGACCGGCCGCACCCGCGCCGGCCTCACCGACGTCGCGAGCATCTGCGACCTGTACGGTGTCGGCTCGTCGGCCCGCGCCGGGCTGCTCCAGCTCGCCAAGGAGGCCCGTCAGCGAGGGTGGTGGACGGCCTACGCGGACGTGTTCACCGGTTCCTACATCGGACTCGAAGACGAGGCGGCGCTGATCCGCCAGTGGGAGGTGCAGCTCGTTCCCGGTCTTCTACAGACCGAGGAGTACGCGCGCACGGTCATCAGGGCCGGGCGGCCGGAACCGCACAACGCCGATGACATCCAGCGTCGTGTCATGGCCCGCATGGCCCGGCGCACGCTGCTCAGCCGACCGGACGCGCCAGAGCTCCACGCGGTGCTGGACGAAGGGGTCGTACGCCGTCCGATCGGCGGCCGGGAGACGATGCGGGAACAGCTGGAGGCGCTGCTGGCCGCCGCCCGGCGACCCAACGTGACGATCCGCATACTGCCGTACAGCGCCGGAGCGCACGCGGGCCTGGAGGGAGCGTTCACCGTCCTGTCCTTCCCCGAGGAGATCGACCCCGACGTCGCCTACGTGGAGGGCACGGCGGGTGACATATACGTCGAGAGCTCGGAGCAGGTGGATCGCTATAGTCTGGCCTTCGCCCGCATCTGCGAGGTGGCTCTGTCCCCGGAGGACTCCGTGGGGCTGATCGCCGAGGCGAAGGAGCGTCTTCCCCGTGACTGATCTGTCGGGCGCCGTCTGGCGCAAGAGCAGCCTGAGCGGCAGCGGCAACAACTGCGTCGAGGTGGCCGACAACCTCCCCGGCCTCGTCGCCCTCCGCGACAGCAAGGACCCCCACGGCCCGGTCCTGACGTTCTCCCCGGACCAGTGGAGAGCGTTCACCGGCGGCGTCAAGAACGGCGAGTTCGACGATGACCGCCTCGTGGAGACCCACTGAGCCGTGTATCAAGGCCCGTCGTCGCCCGGCGATCATGACCGGGACGTGCGAGGCCTTTGCGGTCATGGTCGTCGTGCACGCACCTCTTCGGCGACCCGAACCGCAGCCTTGCCCGGATCGTCGTGCTCCCAGACGCGGATGACCACCCAATCGGCTTCGGCGAGCAACCGATCGGTCTGTGCGTCCCGCTCGCGGTTACGAGTCACCTTCTCGGCCCAGTAGCCCGCGTTGGTCACCGCCTTGGTGTGGTGCTCGGGACATCCGTGCCAGAAACAACCGTCGAGGAAGACTGCTACTTTGGCCTTGGTGAACACCAGGTCGGCCGTACGACGGATCTTCGGAAGCGGTCGGATCGACACCCGGTAACGGAGGCCGAGCGCGTGCACCGCGCGCCGCAGGGCGAGTTCGGGTTTGGTGTCCCGTCCCTTGTTCGCCCGCATGCTCTTGCGCACGCCCTCGCTGGATGCGCCGACAGGTCTCGCCGCAGTCATGGGTCCACCGTACGGAACGTGGGCGGCGTGCTTCATCGGATCATCATGCGGGTGAAGCGACACAACCCACCGAGGAGCGACCACGTCGACAAACCATGCTGGACTGCCTTCTGAACCGTGGGCTCTGGCGGCAGACGAGCAATCGAGAAGGAGCTTGGGATGACAGAGAACCAGCCTGTGGACCTCTCCCGTGCGGTGTGGCGTAAGAGCTCACTGAGTAACGGCAACGGCGGTGCATGCGTCGAGGTCGCCGACAATCTCTCCGGTGTTGTGGCCGTCCGGGACAGCAAGGACCCGCAGGGGCCGGTGCTGGTCTTCTCCACCGTCGACTGGCGCGCCTTCACCGCCGGCATCCGGAATGGTGAATTCGACGGTCTGACCTGATGCCCCGCGGCGAGCACCCGGCCGATCAGCTGTGGCTGGGTACTCACCGATAGACCGGACGGTCCTCCTCACCCCGCGATGGCGGCGCGGCGGAACAGGTCGGCGGGCATCTCCTCGTCGAGCTTCCAGGTGACGGCCATGGGGCGCTCGCCCTGGTGTTCCACATAGCGTGCGGTGCCGTGGAAGACGAACGGTTCGGGATGGCGGTTCTCGTTCTCCGTGCGCTCCCGGGTGAACAGCATGATGTGGCTGCCCTCGCGCTCGTGGTTCTGGTAGCGCAGGCCGGTCGCTGATGTCGCGCTGGTGCGGTTCTGGGACTCCCAGTGGAACAAGGTCGGGGTGAGCGCGAAGTCCCGGTACATGGTCTGCGGTGAGAACTCCTTCTCGTTCTTGTTCAGGGTGACGAGAAGCGCGTCGCAGCGGGTGGCGGGGCTCCAGGCGACGCCTTCACGCATGGTCGACGGCACGGATCCGCCCAGCTTCGCCCAGCCGAGGGCGGCGAGGATCTCGTCGGCCGAATAACGGGCGTTGACCGCCAGAGGGATCCGCTCCAACGACTCGGGAAGCGGCTTGGCCACGTGCCGGGGGCGCTCGACGCCGTAGGTGAGGACCTGCTGGATCTCCTCGCGTAGCGCGGGCTCCGCGCGCAGCCGGGCGAGCGCTTCGTCGTAGGAGCCGAAGCCGCCGCCGTCGCGCCAGAACGAGAAGAACAGCATTCGGGCGAACGCCTGGTCGACCGGTGAGCAGTCGTCGTAGCGCGGACCGTCGGGCCGCAGCAGCCGGACGTACGCCTCGGCTCGGCGGCGGTCGTCCACGTGGAGCAGAGCGCGCACCCGGCGGCCGAGCGTTTCTTCCATGGGAGAGGTGACACCGTCGAGGAGACCGCTCCGGCGCAGCAGCCCGGTCCAATAGTGATTGTTCCGGTAGAGGTCGCCGATGTCGCGTCCGGTCGCTTCGAGATAACCGGAGAGGGAGGACTCCGCGCAGGACCGGATCTCCTGGGTGATCGTGTTGACGGTGACGCTGAGATGGGTCTTGAGCTCGGCGAGCAGGCGGTCCTTGGTGACTCGGTCCAGGACGATCTGGCAGCCCGACGGAAGCAGCGGGAAGTCACCGTCCACCTGCCCCTTCAAGCGCCCGCGGGTGAATCCGGTCAGCGCCTGGAACCGGTTCCCGAACCGGTATTCCTTGCGGTGCTGGCCGACGAAGTCCAGGACGGTCAGCACGTCCTTATCGGGGGTACGGCGCAGCCCGCGGCCGAGCTGCTGGAGGAAGACGGTCGCGCTCTCGGTGGGGCGGAGCAAGAGCAGCGTGTTGACGTCGGGGATGTCCAGACCCTCGTTGAACAGGTCCACCGCGAACAGGAAGGCGATCTCCCCTTCGCGCAGGGCGGTCAGGGCCGCCCTGCGGTCGGCGTCGTCGGTCGTCCCGTCCACCGCCAGGGACTTCAGGCCGGCGTCGGTGAAGAAGTCGGCCATGAAGCGCGCATGCCGTACCGAGACGCAGAAGCCCAGCCCGCGGACCGCGGCCAGGTCGCTGACCTTGTCCAGGAGCGCGTTGAACACCAGCCGGGCACGGGCGGTGTCACCGGTGAGCACGTCGTCGAGCGCGCGACTGTCGTAGGAACCCCGCGACCACTTCACCCCGCTGAGGTCGGTCTCGTCGTTGATCCCGAAGTAGTGGAACGGGCAGAGCAGATCGGCGTCCAACGCGTCCCACAGCCGCAGCTCGGAGGCGATGCGCCGGTCGAAGAACTCGTCCTGGACCCAGGTGCCGTCGGCGCGCTCGGGGGTGGCGGTGAGCCCGAGCAGTTCCTTCGGCTTGAGGTGGTCGATGATCGACCGGTAGGTGCGGGCCGCCGCGTGGTGGAACTCGTCGATGACCACCACGTCGAAGTGATTGGGATCGAAGGTGTCGATGCCGCGGGAGGTGAGCGACTGGACCGAGGCGAACACGTGTCGCCAGTGCCTGGACCGCTCGTCGCCGACGTGCAGCTCACCGAAGTCGGGCACGGCCAGAACCTGCCGGTAGGTCCGCAACGCCTGATTGAGGATCTCCCTGCGGTGCGCGACGAACAGCAGCGAGGGCTGGCGGCCGAGACGCTGCTGCAGGTTGCGGTAGTCGAAGGCGGCCACCACCGTCTTGCCGGTCCCTGTTGCGGCGACCAGCAGATTGCGGTGCCGGTCGTGCACGGTCCGCTCGACGTCGAGGTCCTCCAGCATCTCCCGCTGGTGCGGGAACGGATGCGGGACCAGTGCGGGGATGTCGAAGAGCCGTTCACCGGCCTTCGAACGGGCCAGCGCCTCGTCGAGGCGATCGCCGTCGGTCTCCGGGTCGTACGGTTCGAACTGCGGCCGGTTCCAGTAGGAGTCGAAGGTGCCCTCGAACTTGTCCAGCAACCGGGGTGTGGTCACCGACGACAGGCGGACGTTCCACTCCAGGCCGTCCAGCAGTGCGGCGCGTGAGAGGTTGGAACTGCCGACGTATGCGGTGTCGAACCCGGTACGGCGACGCAGCAGCCAGGCCTTGGCGTGCAGGCGGGTCGAGTTCTGTTCGTAGCTGATCCGGACTTCGGCTCCGAAGTCACGCACCAGTCGGTCCAGCGCACGCCGTTCGGTCGCGCCCATGTAGGTGGTGGTGATGACGCGCAGCGGCACACCCCGGCGACGCAGCTCGGTGAGCGACCGCTCCAGGATGCGCAGCCCGGACCACTTGACGAAGGCGCACAGCAGATCCACCCGGTCGGCGCTGGCCAGCTCGGTCACCAGCTCGTGGGCCAGGTTCGGATCTTCCCGGGCGTTGGTGAGCAGCGCCGCTTCCGACAGCGAGGTCAGCGGGCGGCGAGGCGATTCCGCACCGGGGACGTCCTTGACGACCGACAGCAGTCTCTTCGGGCCGCTCTCCACGGCTTCGGGCTCGGTCAGCTGCTGCAGCAACCGGTTGGCCAGTGCCACCTGCTCGTCGGGGTTCTTGAGCGCGGCCAGTGCCCGAGACGCGGCCTCACCGATGAACCGGCCAAGTAGGTGGGCCACCTCTTCCTTGTCGACTTGGGAGATCTCAACGAGATGACCGGAATCGCTCCAGGAGGCCGCACGTTGGGCGAGCTGGAGCGTGACCAGCGAGTCGTACAGGCCGACAACGGGTGCGCCGTCCACGAATAGGTGCCTCCTGCTCACGTGATTCCAGGAGGAGACCTCCTTGATCGGGAACTAAGGATAACTGTATTGGCGCAATAATCACGAGCAAATGGGAATTGGGTAAAAGTGGCCAAAATGCACTACGAGGGGTCGGGTTGGTAGGAATGCAGGACGTTTCCGGAGCCGAAGGTCCTGGTGTTGAGCAGTTCCAGGTCGATCCGGCCGACCGCGTCCCCGAAGAGCGGGGCGCCGCCTCCGAGCACGACCGGATTCACCGTGATCCGCAGTTCGTCGAGGAGTCCATCCGCGGGACGCTCGCGGTCGGCTTTGAGCTGCCGACGATGGCGATGTCCTCGCCGGGCTCATGCTTGAACCTCGTGAGTTCCCCGGCGACGTCACGCCTGACGAGCCGGGTGCCGATTCACTCGGCCGGTCGAGCGTCCGCGATTTGACGATCTCGCCCGTTGACCAGATGGTGCCGCCGAGGTAGGCGCCGACAACGCCGACGGAGCTCTCGGGAAGGCGCGGATGCCGAAGCCATGTGGCCCGGCGGGCATCATGGACTCCGCGCCGGACAGCCCGTCGGTGCGGAACCCTCTGGCCGGAAGCGCGCCCCCGGCCGGGCGAACGGCGTTCCGGAAGCCGAGGAAGACATTTCGTGACCGACATCGTCCCGCTGCGCAGGAACGTGCGCTTCCAACTGCTGTGGCTCGGCAGCGCGGTCTCCCAGCTGGGATCGGAGCTCACCCGGCTCGCCATGCCGCTGCTGGTGCTGGCGCTCACCGGCTCGCCGGGGCTGGCGGGCGTCGTCGCCGGTGCCCGTACCGTCGCCTTCGTCGCGGTCCAGCTGCCCGCCGGCGTGTGGGTGGACCGGTGGGACCGCCGCCGCACGCTGGTCACCGCTCAGGGGTGCCAGACGGTCGTCTCGGTGCTGCTGGCGGCGCTGATCCTCACCGGCCGGGCGCAGGCCTGGCACTTCGTCGCGCTGGCGGTGCTCGACGGGCTGTGCGCCGCGTTCATCGGACCCGCCCAGGCCACGGCGATCCGCGGGATCGTCCCGCCGGGCCAGCTGCACGCCGCCTACGCGCAGGAGGAGGCCCGCACCCACGCCACCGGGTTGATCGGCCCCCCGCTCGGCGGCCTGCTGTGCCGGGAGGCGGGTGAGGCCGTCGCCTGGCTGTGGCGCCGGAAGGGTCTGCGGGAGGTCACCGCGGCGGTGATGGTCCTCAACCTGCTGGGCGGGGCGTTCCTGATCCCGCTGATCGTGCTCGTCGGCGAGCGCGGCGGCGACGCGTTCGTCACCGGCGCGGTCCTGGCCGGCCTCGGCGTCGGCGGCCTGGTCGGGTCGCTGCTGTCGGGCCGGATCAGCAGGCTCCTGCCGCCCGGCAGGCTGCTGCCGGCCGTCGTGGCGGTCCTCGGCGGGGCGCTGGCGGCGGCGCTGGGCGGCGCGGCGGCGCTCGTCGTGCTGGGCGGGCTGCTCGGCCTGACCGCCGCCGCGGCCGTGCTCAGCCCGGAGCTGCGCGGCTTCACCGGGGAGGAGCCCCGCGGATGAGGGCGGCGCCGCACCGGCCTGGTCAGGCGGTGGTGCTCAGGTAGGTGCTGACGCGGCGGAGCCAGGCGGTGTAGCCCGCGGTGACCAGCCGGTCGGGGAGCAGCCGCATCAGGGCCGGCGGCCGGTACCTGTCGGTCTGCTCGGTGGCCGCCAGGTCGGCGGCCCGGGCGGCGTGGCGGGATCGGATCCGCTCGTAGCGGCGCAGCCGTTCGGTCACCGGGCCGGCGCCGTCCAGCTCGCGGGCCAGCGTCCAGCCGTCCTCCAGGGCCTGGTTCGCGCCCTGGGCCATCGTCGGGGGCATGGAGTGCGCGGCGTCCCCGGCGAGCGTCGCGCGACCGCGGCCCCAGACCTTCGGCACGCGGTGGCGGTGGTGGGTGAAGCGGTCGATCCCGTCGATCGCGGCGAGCACCTCGGGGACGGGCGCGGCCCAGCTCCCGAAGCGTTCGGCCAGGGCCTCGGCGGGGGAGGCGGGCGGCGGCTCGCGGTGGTCGACCCGGTGGTCGAACCACCACAGCAGCAGCCCCTCGCCCGCGGGGATCAGGCCGCAGAGCCCCTCCCGTCCGACGATCATGATGGCCCGGTGGGACGAGACGAGGTCGAACGGGCGCCTGATGAAGCCCTGCCAGGTGACCCACTCGGTGAGCCGGGCGGGATCGGCGCCCCACAGGTGGTCGCGCACCACCGAGGAGCGCCCGTCCGCGCCGACCACGACGTCACCGAGCGCCGTGCTCCCGCCGACGAAGGCGAGCCCGCCCCGCTCGGGGTCCACCCGCGTGCAGGCGGAGCCGAAGCGCAGCGTGCCCTCGGGCAGGCCGTCGGCGAGGCGCTCGACCAGCCGCTGCCGGGGCAGGTGCACGTTCGGCGTGCCGTAGCGGCGGGCCACGGCGGCGATGTCGACGGTGACCAGCGGCCGTCCACCGGACGACCACGACTCCATCGTGTCGATGCGCCGCCCGACGCCGGTCAGGTCGACCCCGAGGTCGCGCAGGATCCCGGTGCTCCCGCTCCAGAGCGTCACCGACCCGCCCACCGTGCGCAGCGCGGGCGCCCGCTCGTGCACCTCGACCTCGTGCCCCGCCCTGACCAGGCCGCGCGCGGCGGCGAGTCCGGCGACGCCCGCACCGGCTACCAGTACTCTCATCACGCCACCTCAATTTTGATACTCAAAGTATCTGATATCGAAAGTATCATATATGTCGACATCTCCGTCCCCCCGAGGCCGCCGGCCGGACCCGGCCGTCGACGCGAAGATCCGCGCCGCCGTACTGGAACTGCTGCTCCAGCGCGGACTGGAGATGACGATGGACGAGGTGGCCGCGCACGCCGGGGTGGGCCGCGCCAGCGTGTTCCGCCGTTACCCGACCAAGCGCGACCTGCTGCTGGACGCGCTGACCCAGGTGCTCGACGTCCAGGTGGCCATCCCCGACACCGGCTCGCTCGCCGGCGACCTGCGGCAGGTGGTCGCCGACACGCTGGCCGTCTGGCGGGACGACCGGCTCGCCGCACTGAGCCGCCAGGTCCTGGGCGAGACCGGCCGCGACCCGGTGGTGGCCGACCTGGTCCGCACGAGCATGCGCGACCGGATGGCCCGGTCCTGGGTGGTCTACGAGCGGGCGATCGAGCGCGGCGAACTCCGCCCCGACGGCGACCTGTGGCTGCTGACCGATCTGTTCGCCGGGCTCGTGGCCTACCGGGGCCTGCTCGGCCTCGACCTCCCCGATCCCGACGAGGTCGTCCGGTCCCTGCTGCACGGCTTCGCGACGACGGGCTGAAGCCGCCGCCGTACGGCATGCGACGGAAAGGAGCCGGGGGCCGCTCCCGGTCGGGATGGGCGGCTCCAGACGGCGTGCCGTCTCGGGGTCCGCCTGCGTGCCGCCGAAAGGCTGCCATGCCCCGTGCGGAAAATCTGTCGTCGCCGCAGTAGACATTCGCCACTGTGGGAGCTATGGTTTCTGACGTAGCAAGGAACGGATCCACCGGGCAGCAGAAGTGGTTATCGGCATTACGACGAACTGCCCGGAGCACGCTGAAGTCGAAGGTTGACGGCAGAAGGTCGGACGTGACGGGCCGGTGCAGTGGTAAGGGGCCCAGAGCGTGGACGCGCTGCCGAAGGTGAAGCCGGACGAGTAATACCGGAAGAGATGAAAGGAGTGTTGACGCCATCGGGATCGCCCGTCGCCGGCTGAGTGTCGCCGCGCGGGTACCGCAGTTCCACGGGATTGGAAGGTGGTCTACGGTCACGCATCCGCGATCCGCGCATCATCGCCGCTCAGTACGGCGGATGCGCACAACGGTGAGCCGGCCGGTAGGCCGGTAGATGGTGTTGAACTCTTCGGGGCCCCGGCGCAACAGGCGCCGGGGCCCCTGTACGCGTGGTGAGAAAGGAACGCATGGATCAACGTCGCTCGGCTGCCGAGGGTGACACGCTCGCTCGCGGCAAGATCACGGATACGGCCGGACCCGCGGCCGAAGACCGGTTCGACGATGAGGACTACCCCGCCTACAGCATGGGCGCGGCCGCCGAGATGCTCGGCGTCACCCCGACGTTCCTGCGGGCTCTGGGCGCCGCCCGCCTGATCGAGCCGAAACGCTCCAGCGGCGGCCACCGCCGCTACTCCCGCTACCAGCTGCGCCTGGCCGCGCGCGCCCGGGAACTCGTCGACCAGGGCACCCCCGTGGAAGCCGCCTGCCGGATCATCGTCTTGGAAGACCAGCTCGCCGAGGCGCTGCGCATCAACGCCGAACGCGAGCGCGCGGCCGGAGACTGACGCCGACGGCCTGGCCTCCGACCGTGTTGACCAGTCCGGTCCGCATCGCCGGCTGGGAAGGGCACCTCGGGCAGCGGCCGGTCGGTCGGACGGTCGGTCGGGCGGTCGGGCGGGCCATCGTCCTCCGCTGACGGCGACAACCTGGATGTTCTGGGCGATAGTAGCTCCCATGAAGGCACCGAAGCGGGCGGCAGCACTCGTTCTGCTCGCGCTGGCCGTGGCGGCCTGCGACGATCCGCCGCCGCGGGATCCGGCCGCTTCACCGGCTCCACCGCCGTCGGCCTCGACGCCCTCGGCGACGTTGACACCCCGGGCGCTCCGGATCCCCCGCATCCCGGCGGGGGGCGGATGCCCCACCACCGCCCCGCGCCGGTGGTCCGGCCCCGGCGTGGCGACGGCGGTTCTCGGCGACGGGCCGGTGTACCCGGTCGCCGACTACTTCAGGGCCGGCACCGTCCTGGAACTGCGCCCCGACGACCGCGGGCCCGACGGCTCCTACGTGAAGAAGGTCCGCTGGATCGGCGCGGGATACAGTGGACCGGTCCTCGTCCGGGCCGCCCGGATCGACGGGGAGGGCACCGCGAGCAGCAGGTTCTCCTACATCGGTGAGCAGCGCCACGGCGGCCACTACGCCGAGCTCGCTTCTCCGACGAGCGATCTGCCGGGGACGACGACGGTCGGCGGGCCCGGTTGCTACGTGCTGCAGGTCGACGGCACGACGTTCACCACGACCGTCGTGTTCCGCGCCGCCTGAGCCTCCGTGCCGCCTGGGCCTCCGTGCCGCCTGGGCCTGCGCGCCGCCTGGGCCTTCGGGAACGGCGTCGATGAGATCATCGGTGAAACGCCGCAACCCTCCCGAAGGCGGACCATTGATCATCTCCCGGCGCGTCCTCAACCGCACCCTCCTCGACCGGCAGTTCCTGCTGGCCCGTACCTCCCGCGCTCCCCTGGACGTGCTCCGGCATCTGGTCGCCGTACAGGGGCAGGAGCCCAACTGGCCGTACGTCGGGCTGTGGACGCGCATCGACGGCTTCCGGCACGAGCAGCTGGAGGCGCTGATCCACGATCGCGCCGTGGTGCGTTCGACGGCGATCCGCAGGACCGTGCACCTGGTGTGCGCCCACGACTTCGCCTGGCTGCGGCCCGCGGTCGAGCCCGTCGTCGGCGCCGCCCTGCGGCACTCCTACTACGCGCAGGAGATCGAGGGGGTCGATCTCGACGAGCTGGCGCGGACCGGCAGGGAGGTGCTCCGCGGCCGGACGCTGACGCGGGGCGAACTCGGCCGGTCGCTCGGCGAGCGGTTCCCCGGACGTCACGCGCGCCGGCTCGCCGACGCGGTGGAGCTCCTGGAGCCGCTCGTCCACGGCCCGTCGGCCGGTGTCTGGGGAGCGTGGCGGAACCGCTCCTCGATCGAGGTGGCCCTCGCGGAGGAGTGGACGGGCGTCCCGATGGCCCCGGAGCGGCGGCTCGAGACGATGGTCGTGCGCTATCTGGCGGCGTTCGGGCCGGCGAGCGTCATGGACGTGCAGGCCTGGGCCGGGGTGACCCGCCTGCGCGAGGTGGTGGAGGGGCTCCGGCCGCGCCTGCGCGTCCACCGGGACGAGGACGGCAGGGAGCTGTTCGACGTGCCGGAGGCGACGCTCGCGGACGCCGACCTGCCGGCCCCGGTACGGTTCCTGCCCGCGTTCGACAACGTCCTGCTCGGGCACCGGGACCGTACACGGGTGATCAGCGAGGAGGACCGCAGGCGCATCGCTCCGGCGGCCTCGGGCGGCGTCCCGGCGTTCCTCGTGGACGGCTTCGTCGGCGGCACGTGGGCGCTGGAGGACGGGGCCGTGCTCGTCTCTCCGTTCCGGCCGCTCGCCGACCCCGGAGCGGTGCTCGCGGAGGCGGAACGCCTGCTGCCCTTCATCGGGGCGCGCACCGCCCGGATCGTGTGAGCTCCTCCGCCATTCCGGTTCGGGGCGTGGGATCGCCGGTGCCGCGCCGCGGGGACGCCGGCGCGGACGTCCCCGATCGCTGCTCGACCGGCCGTCCCGGAGTCCCGGCCGCTGCCCGACCGGCCGTCCCGGAGCCACCCCGGGGTCGGTGGAGCCCGTCAGCGGGGCGGCCGGAGGGCGGTGGAGCTCGTCCGCGGACGGCCGCAGGGTGCCGCGGCCCGTCGGCGGACGGCGGGGGGTGACGGGCCCGTCAGCGGGCGGCCAGCTCGGCGAGCAGGTCCATGCCGACGCGGTCGGGCGACCGCGCGTCGGCGCTGAGCACGACGACCGCGGCCCGGCGCTCGGGGGAGACCGCCAGCAGGGAGCGGTAGCCGCCGGTGCCGCCGTTGTGGAACAGGGTCCGGTGCTCGCCCCGGCCGGGGGGCTGCCGCAGCTCGATCCAGCCGGGGCGGACCGTCGCGCCGCCGGTGATGCGGTGGCCGGTGGAGTGGGTGAGGGCCACGGCCTCGGCGAGCCCGTCCGGCGCGTCGCCGAACTGGGTGCGTGCGAACCGGAGCAGATCGGGCACGGTGGAGTGCAGGCCGCCCGCTCCGGCGAGCGCGGCCAGGTTCCAGCGGGGGCGGGGCCTGCCCAGGCGGGAGTGGCCGGGGGCCAGCCGGGCGGTGCGGCCGGCGTCGAGGACCACTCCGGTGTCGGCCATGCCGAGCGGGCGGCAGATCTCCGCCTGGACGAGCTCGTCGTAGTCGGCGCCGGAGCCCGCACCGCCGCCGGCGCGGCGGGCCAGGGCCAGGCCGAGCAGGCCGGCGCCGAGGTTGGAGTAGCGGAAGCGGCGCCCCGGCGCCGAGCGCAGCCGGGTACGGCCCAGCCCCTCCAGCAGCATCCCGGGCGTGCAGCCGGCGTAGGGGTCGGAGCTGAACAGCCCGCGCGGCAGCAGCCCTCTGGGCAGTTTGGGCAGGCCCGAGGTGTGGCAGGCCAGGTGGACCAGCTCGATCTCCCCGCCGTCGCGGCGCGGTACGGCGGTGCCCTCGGGCAGCAGGTCGCGCAGCGGCTGGTCGAGGGCGACCTCGCCGCGTACGGCCAGCCGGGCCAGGGCCAGGGAGGTGAAGGTCTTGCTGATCGAGCCGATCTCGAACAGGGTGCCCGGGTCGGCGCCGTGCGTCGCGGTCTCCTCGCCGAGGACCGCGCCGACCGCGACGGCCCCGCGTCGCTTGGCGGCGAGCCGTTCGGCGGCCCGGCGCACGAGGTCGCCCAGGGAGGTGGTGGTGTCCATGACGCCAAGACTGGCCGACGCAGGTCCGCCGTGTCATTGAGGTTGACCGCAGTATGCGGGCCGTCGCCCGAGACGGTCGAGTACACCGGCCGCCGCTGGGCAGGGGAGCACCGTAAGGGCGGTGGCGCGGGCCGCCGCCTCTCCACCCGACTGCCGAGGGACATGCCGTATGACGTTCACCACGCCCCCTTCTCCGGCCGCCCGACATCTCACGCCGGTCCCGTCCACCGGTGAGGAGGAGCGCCGCGCGACGCGTGCCGGCGACGTGCGGGCGTTCATGGGCGCCGCCGTGCAGCGGCCCTCCACCATCGGGGCCATGGCGCCCACCGGCGCGCGCGTGGCCCGCCTGCTGGCCACGATCACGCCCAGCACGCGCGAGGCCGTCGTGGTCGAGCTCGGCGCCGGAACGGGTCCGGTCAGCGACGCCGTCCAGGACCGGCTCCGGCCCGGGAGCCGCCATCTCGCCGTCGAGCTCGACCGGGACCTGGCCGAGCACCTGCGGGCCACCCGGCCCGGGATCGACGTCGTCCAGGGCGACGCGGCCGACCTGCGGAGGCTGCTCGACGCGGCGGGCGTCGGCGCCGGGGAGGTGGACGCGGTGGTCAGCGCGCTGCCGTGGACCCTGTTCGACGGGTCCCAGCAGGAGCGGATCCTGGACCAGATCTGCGCCGTGATACGGCCGGAGGCGGCGTTCGCCACCATCTCCGCGCATCCGTCGAGCCTCTTCCCGGCCGCCAGGGAGTTCCGTCAGCGCCTGCACGAGCGGTTCGACGAGATCGTCGTGAGCCGTACGGTGTGGCGGAACGTGCCGCCCGCCCGCGTGCTGGTCTGCCGCCGCCCCCGGCTCCGGATCCTGCCCTGAGGGCGCGGGGCGGTCTCCGCCCCGGCTCCGGGTCCTGCCAGGGCGCGGGGCGGTCTCTGTCCCGGAGGGGCGTGTGACATGCCGCCCTGAGGGACGCGGGCGGCCTGTCCCGGGAGGGCTCCTCCCCGGGTGGAACGATCCTCCCGAGCCGGGCGGGACGATCCTCCCGAGCCGGGCGGGACGATCCTCCCGAGCCGGGCGGGACGGCCGGTGGATCAGGCGGGTCCCCGGTCCGGCTCCGGACCCGGGAGGGCGAGCCTGCGGAGGCGGTCCTCCGCGCCCAGGATCCGCAGCGCCCGGACGAGGGGCTCGCGGTGGATCTCCTTCTCCGCCCTGTCGTACATCAGCGTGAGCGCATCACGCAGCTTGGCGGCCTCCGCCGCCAGCGCCTGCGCGGCGGTGACCCCCGCATAGGTGTACTCGGCGGAGGCCGGGTTGATCCGGCCCAGGAGTTCGAGGATCCGCAGGTAGTGATCGAGGAAGTCCTGCTCGGCCCGGGTCAGGGCCGGAAGCGGGCGATCGGGCTGCATCGGTGGCCACTCCTGAGCTCGGTTGCGGGGCCTCGAACCTTCGGGCCGCCTCGAACCTTCGGGCCGCCTCGAACCTTCGAACCGTCCTGAACCTTCAACCTACTGAGCGGTCGGCACCGCCGCGGTCCGGCGGAGCCCGCCGCCGTCACTCGGAGCCGCGGTCGTGGCACCAGGTGAGCAGGGAGACGGTGCCGTCGCCGCGGTCCCGGACGACGGGCTCGTCGCCGGTGAGGCGGAAGCCCGCGGCCCGCGCGACCGCAGCGCTGGCCTCGTTGTCCGGGGCGATGCGCAGCAGCACGCGGTCCATCGCCAGGGTGCCGTAGGCGTAGCCGGTCATCAGCCGGACGGCCCGGGTCGCCAGGCCCCGCCGCCGGTGCGCGGCGCCGATCGCGTAGCCGAGCTCCGCGTCGCGCTCGTCCGGGGAGGCGCGGAAGAGCAGCACCTCGCCCAGCGGGGCCCCGCCGTCCTCGGTGACCGCCAGCTGGAGGCGGAGCCCGGCGGCGCGGCCCTCCCGGGCGCGCGCGAGGTAGGCCCGCGCGGTCTCCAGGGTGAACGGCGAGCGGAGCGGGGTCCAGCGGTCCACCTGCGGCTCGTCGAAGAGCGCGGCCATCGCCGGCAGGTCCTCGTCGACCCAGTCGCGCAGGTGCAGGCCGAGTCCCGACACGGTGACAGAAGGGGCGAACGCGGCACGGGGGAGATCGGAGGTCGTCATCTGCCTCATTCTGACGGCACGAGTACGGCATGTCATGACGAATTGCACCGTCGAGCCGCCGCCCCGTCGACGGGGACCGGCCCGGCGCGGAGCGTGTCGCGCAGGGCCCGTACGGCGGCGCGGACCGCCGGGATCTGGTCGGCCTCGCGGGGATGCACCAGGTGCAGGGTCCGGGGGAGCAGTCCGGCGGCCGGGCGGACGGCGACGCCGGGGGCGGTGAAGGCCTCCAGGGCGAGCCGGGGCAGCAGCCCGATGCCCAGGCCGCGGGCGATCAGCGCCTGGGTGACCACGTAGTCGTCGGTGCCGTGCCGTACGTCGGGGGTGAACCCGGCCTCCCGGCAGGTCCGCAGCAGGCTCGCCGCGCACCGCTCGCAGCCCGCGATCCACTTCTCCGCCGCCAGCTCCCGCAGGTCCACCGGCCCGTCGCCGCCCGCGGCGCACGGGTGGGAGCGCGGCAGGACCAGCAGGACCGGGTCCTCGCCGACGGCCGTCCGCACCAGGCCGGGCTGCTCGTCCGGCTCCTGCCCGGCGTGCGCGAACGTCACGGCCAGGTCGGCCTCCCCGGCGGCGAGCAGGGCGAGCGCCTCGGGGGGCTCGGCCTCGCGGAGCCGTACGTCCACCCCGGGGTGGCGGCGGCCCAGCAGGCTCATCGCGGCCGGGACGACCGTGGCGCTCGCCGAGGGGAAGGCGGCCAGCCGTACGGTGCCCTCCCGCAGCTGGACCAGGGCGGCGAGGTCGTCGGCGGCGGCGTGCAGCCGGACGGCGATGGCGTCGGCGTGGCGGAGCAGCACCTCGCCCGCCTCGGTGAGCCGCACGCCGCGCGGGCGGCGCAGCACCAGGGCGGTCCCGGCCTGCCGCTCCAGGTGGCGCAGGTGCTGGCTGACGGCGGGCTGGGTCCAGCCGAGGGTACGGGCCGCGCCCGCGACGGACCCGGCGCGGGCGATCTCCCGGAAGACGAGGAGGCGGTGGACGTCCATTCCCTGGGCCATACGTATAAGTATTCCTTTGGGGTCGGCCAACGAGGACACGTCTACCTATGAGGTCGCGCGCCGGTCAGGATGGCGTGCATGACGGAGACCATGAGAACGATCGGCCTGATCGGCGGCATGAGCTGGGAGTCCTCGGCGGAGTACTACCGCCTGCTCAACGAGGAGGTCCGCCGCCGCCTGGGCGGCCACCACTGCGCCCGGAGCCTGCTGCTGACGGTGGACTTCGCCGAGGTCGAGGCGATGCAGCGGGCGGGCGACTGGGAGGCGGCCGGGCGGCTGCTCGCCGGAGCGGCCGCGACCCTGCAGGACGGCGGGGCCGAGCTGGTCCTGCTCTGCACCAACACCATGCACCGGGTCGCGGCGGAGGTGGAGGCCGCGCTCACCGTGCCGTTCGTGCACCTCGTCGACGCGACGGCCGAGCGGATCACCGCCGCCGGGCTCACCACCGTGGGACTGCTCGGCACCCGGTTCACCATGGAGATGGCGTTCTACCGCGACCGGATGCGCGGGCACGGGATCGAGGTCCTGGTCCCGGACGAGCCCGGCCGCACGCTGGTGCACGACGTCATCTATGAGGAGCTCACCCGGGGGCGGGTGGAGGACGCCTCCCGCGACGCCTACCGGCGGGTCATCGCGGACCTGGCCGCCCGCGGGGCCGAGGGGGTGATCCTCGGCTGCACCGAGATCACCCTGCTCGTCGGCCGCCGGGACAGCCCGGTGCCGGTGTTCGACTCCACCCGCATCCACGTCGAGCGCGCCGTGGACCTGGCCCTGGCCGCGCCGGTCCCGGAGGCGCAGGACCGGAGAGGCGGCACCGGTCGGGGACCGCAGGGTGGGGATCAGCGGTCGGGACCGGCGGGCGGGGTCAGTGGGTGGGGTCGATGACGCAGAAGCGGTTGCCCTCGGGGTCGGCGAGGACGACGAAGTCGGGGTCCTCGGGGTAGAGGTCCCAGTCGACCCGCTCGGCTCCCAGGGAGACCAGCCGCTCGACCTCGGCGGCCTGGTCGGCGGTGTCGCGGGCGTAGAGGTCGAGGTGCACGCGCGGGTGCTCCTGCGCGGGCGTCGCGCTGACGTCGAGCGCCACCGCGACCCCGTGGCCGCCGGCCGGGACGAGCACCGTCCAGTCGTCGCGCGCCTCGCCCTCGCGGGGCACGTAGCCCAGCGCCCGGGTCCAGAACTCCACCGCGCGCCGCATGTCGCCGACGCCCATCACGACCGTACGGATCTCCAGCATGCCGCCGATTCTGGCAGAACCGTCCAGGGCTGTGCGGTCCTGCGGGGCGGTCAACGTCTGCGTACCGTCTCGGGCGGACGGATGGAGTAGTCGCACTCGCTGAGGTAGAGCACCGCTGTTTCCGTGTCGTTGCGGATCGCCGCTCGGAGCTGGCTCTGCATGAACTTCTTGCGACCCGGCTTCAGGACGTCTCGCCAGGTGTCGTTGTGGGGGACGGCCAGGCCTTCACTGACCAGGAACTCGATGACGTCTTCAAGGATCCAGCGGAACCTTCTGTGACCCGCCGGAAGGTGCAGGCGGTGAAGACCGCGATCCGTGAAGCGGTCGCCCCAGGTGGCCAGGGCGCTGGACTCGCCGTACACCTGGACATGCGCCTCGGGGTAACCGTCGGATTTATCGCGTTCGTAGTCGAAATGGCACAGGGGAGTGCGTGTCTCGTCGGCGGCGTAGACGCCGACGAAAGCGTTCACGACCATGAGGTATTTGCCCGCATCGTCGATGCCGCAGAGATATTCGACCTTGAGCCATCCGGTGGGCTTGCCGCGCGCGCAGATCGGCACGAGCTCGCCGCGGAGGGAGGCCGCGGTCAGCCGGTTGCCGATGGCGATGATATTCGGGTCAGTGATGTCCCGCTGCGCGTTGATGCTCGCGTTGTTACAGATGGTGGCGTTCAGGACGTGCTGGATGTCCGAGGCGAAGTCACGCGCCAGACTGAAGATCTTCCTGAGGTCGGACCGGCTTGATGCGGAGCCAGAGACTGCGGGCGTCGGGTGAGGAGAAGTCCCGCCTCCGGGCCTGCTCGGCAAGCTGCTCATAGCTGAGCCCCAGCTCGTCGAGTGCCTGCCGGCGTGCCCGGACGTACTCCTCGTGAGTCAGGTCGATGATCACGAAGTCGTCTTCCCGGTCCTCCGTGTGCAGGACTGCCATGATGACCTCCTCCGGGTTTCCCGATGCGGTGTTCGATGCGCTCGCTTCTCGTCAAGATAACCTCGGTGTCCGACGGTTAACAGTGAAACGCTGGGTTACTCCTTGCTCGCTCAGCGCTATTATCCTCGGATCTACCGTCGTATGAACATAAGACGAGACATCGGTCCGATCAGTTGACGCTCCCCGGCGACGATCGGGCCAGAGCCTTCGGGCGGCGGACCTGCCGAACACTCGGCCTCGCGTGTCCCGGCTGAGCGACGGGCCCTCCGGGAATCCGCCCGAGGCGTGGAGCCACCGGGCGGATTCCCGGTCCCGGTCCCGGTCCCGGTCCCGGTTCGGCTACCGGGCGTGCCAGGCGGCGAGGATCTCGGCCTCGCGGGCCGGGGCGACGGTGGTCTCCACGGAGAAGTCCGCCTCGGAGCCGCGGATCTCCCGCACCGACTGCCGGAAGGGGCGCGGGTCCAGGCCGGCGGCACGGGCGGCGGACGGGTCGGCGGTGTTGATCGAGGTGTCCTCTCCCTCGCCCCAGAGCGGGAGCGAGCGGCCGTCCTGACCGGCGGCGTGCAGGAAGTCCGTGTCCACCCAGGTCAGCGTGGTGCCGGGCGGGGCGACCTCGGCCGCGATCCCCTCAAGCATGTCGCCGAAGGTGAACGGCGGGGGCGGGCTGACCGCGTGGAAGGTGCCGCCGTCGCCGCGCCCGGCCATGGCGACGATCCAGGCGGCCATGTCGCGCCCGTCGATCACCTGGATGGGAGCCGACGGGTCACCGGGGGCCAGGACCTCGCCGCCGCGGGCGAGGCGGTTGACCCAGTAGGTGAAGCGGCCGGTGTAGTCGTACGGGCCGATCACGTAGGTGGGGCGGACGACGAGCGTGCCGGGGCCGAACCGCCCGCTCGCGGTCCGCTCGCACAGGACCTTCAGCGGGCCGTACGTCTCGCCCGTCACGGTGTCCGGGACCGGGCCGTCGCCGTCGAGCTCGGCGAGCGGGGAGTCCTCGGTGAAGCCCGGCTTCTGGTCGCGGGCGTAGACGGCCGTGGTGGAGACGAAGACGTACCGGCCGGTGGAGACGGAGCCGGCCAGGGCCTCGATCTGGGACGGCAGGTAGGCGCTGACGTCGATCGTCGCGTCCCACTCGCGGCCGTCCAGGACGGCGAGGCCGGTGTCGCGGTCGGCGAGCAGGTGCTCCGCCTCGGGGAAGAGGCCGGGGCCGGTCCGGCCGCGGTGCAGGAGGGAGACGTCGTGCCCGGCCGCCAGCGCGGCCTCGGTGATGTGCCGGCCGACGAACCGGGTGCCGCCGATGATCAGAATGCGCATGTAAGGCATCCTTCCGTTCAGAGAATCTCAGTGGCTCTCTTTCCCTGTTCCTGCTTCACCGACCGGTGCCGCCGGTCACCCGACGGTCTCACCCGGTCTCCACAGGCGTTTCACGTCTCCTCAAGGGGGGAACTTCCGGGCGACGTCCGTAGATGGTCTTCGATCGGGGTCAGGCGGTGGCCTGTCCCCCGCCGGGATCGAGGGTGGACAGCATGTCGGCCAGCAGGTTCACCGAGGCGTTGACCTCCCGGTCGTGCACGGTCTCGCAGCCGACGCACCTCCAGGTGCGGTCGGCCAGCGCCAGCCCCCGGTGCACCCGCCCGCACGCCGAGCAGGTCTTGGAGGAGGGGAACCAGCGGTCGGCCGCGTGCAGGTGCCCGCCGTACCAGCCGGTCTTGTAGGCCAGCTGGCGGGCGAACTCGCCCCAGCCGGCGTCGGAGATCGCGCGGGCCAGCCGCCGGTTCCTTACCATGCCCGCGATGTTGAGGGTCTCGATCGCGATGGCTCGTTTGGTTCTCGCGAGCCTGCTGGAGGTCTGGTGCAGGAAGTCGGCGCGCTGATGGGCGATCTTCAGGTGCAGGGCCGCCACCGTGCGGGCTTTCCTGGCCCGGTTGGCGCTGCCGTCCTGGGCGCGGGCCAGGGCGCGGTTGGCGCGGGCGAGTTTGTTCAGGGAGCGTTTCAACGGTTTGGGGGCGTGGATCTCCTCGGTGGTGCCGTCGTCGTCGGTGAGGGTGGCGAAGACCTTCAGGCCCAGGTCGAGTCCGCAGGCGGGTGCGTGCGGGTCGACGGTGCGGGCGGTGTTCAGGCCGGTGCGGTCGATCTCGATCTGCAAGGAGATCCACCATCGTCCGGCCTGCTCGCGCACGGTGGCGCCCAGGATCCGCGCCTGCCCGCTCTCCAGGCGGCTGGTCAGCCAGGTCATGTCCTCCCGGACGGCCACGGTGCCGATGCCGGGCAGCGCCACGGTACGAGTGTCGATTGGATGGGCGCGGTCGGCGTCGTAGCGGAAGCGGCGGCCGTGGCGGCGCCTGCGCCAGGTGGGGAACCCCACCTTCGGTCCCTTGCGCCTGCCGGTGCGGGAGTCGGCCCAGTTCTTCAGGGCGGCAGCGCGGCAGCGGGCGGCCTCCTTCGGGATCCGCGAGGAGAGCTTCTCGGCTGTGAACCAGGGGAAGCGGTGCTCGCGTTCGGTCCGCCAGCGCGTCTCCAGTTCCGGGGCGGTCCAGGGCACCCGGGTCAGTTGCTCGTCCGGGATGCCGTAGGTGGCCTCGGCCGTGCGCTGGTCCAGGGCGGCGCGGATCTTCTCCAGGTAGAAGTTCTCCGCGACCCGGGCCAGTCCGGCGTGCTGGGCCAGCCGGGTGCGCTGGGCGGGGGTGGGCGCCAGTTCGATCCGGTAGCCCTGCCGGGTCCGGTCCGGCCGCGCGGTGTGCGCGGGCGGGGTGGGTGCGGGAGCGGTCGGTGATGTCACCGGAGCAGCGTCCTTCCCCCGCGCAGTGAATCGAACATGTGATCGATGGTAGTCGGATCGTCACGCGCTGTCCATGGGAAGTGGAGATCCGCGGGGTGACACGGATGAACCCTGAGAGCGCCTGAGGAGGTTCGATGAAACGACAAGCAGTTCGCAACCCCACCCGGAGTGGATGAGCGGTTCCCGGAGCGGATGAGCGGGTCCGTCCGCCCCCTGGTCAGGGCTTCTTTCCTCGGAGGCGGCCGGGGCGCCTTTTCCCATCCGGAGGGAGAACGGGTACGTTGAAGCAGTCGGTTGTCTATTTTCGGGGTGGTCCGTTTGACAATCCAGCCCAGGGCCAATCCGGACGGCCCGCCCCGCCTCTCACTGCCCGATCCGCCGCTCTCCCCTGTCCGGCAGTCCTCCCCGCCGGGTCTCGTGATCAACCTGATCGAGCCCCTCTCCGGCCTCGAGGTGATCGGCGAGATCGACCGCACGACCAGGACGGCGTGGCGCGAGGCGCTGGCCGCGGTGGCCTCCAGGGGTGAGGACGTCCACCTCTATCTGGCGGAGCTCGGATTCATCGACGTCCGGGGAACATGGTTGATCACCGATGCGGCGGGCACCCTCCCTGCTGGCAAACGGATGTTCCTGCATCACCCGCCCCGCATACTGAAAACCGTACTGACCCTGATCGGATCGGGCAGCCTTCCGGTCGTGGTGGAGAGCCCATGAACGTCACACCGTCCGCAACCGCCGAGCCCTTCGAGCATCCGGCGCTCTTCTACCGGGGCGCCGACGAATACCTCGCGGGGACCGTGCCCTTCGTCCTGGAGGGCGTGGCCGCGGGAGACCCGGTCGCGGTGGCGGTGCCGGGCGGGAACCTGGAGCTGATCCGCGCGGCGCTGGGCCCGGCGGCGGCCGGGGTGCGGCTGCTGGACATGGGCGAGGCCGGGCGCAATCCCGGGCGCATCATCCCCGGCGTGCTGCGGGCCTTCGCCGACCTCCACCCGGGCCGGCGCGTCCGCATCATCGGCGAGCCGATCTGGCCGGGCCGTTCGGCGGCCGAATACCCGGCGTGCCTCCAGCACGAGGCGCTGATCAACCTCGCGTTCTCCGGCCGGGACGTCACCATCCTGTGCCCCTACGACCTCGCCGGGCTGTCCCCCGAGGTCATCGAGGACGCGCGGATGACCCACCCCGTCCTCGTGGACGGCTCCGGCGCGTCGGCGAGCGCCCACTACGCGCTGGAGCGCGTCCTGCGCGACTGCAACCGGCCACTGCCCACCCCGGAGGGCGCCGCGGTGATGCACTACGGCCAGGGTTTCGGCGACGACCCGCTGGGCCGGGTCCGCGCCTTCGCCACCGAGCACGCCGCCAGGATCGGCCTGGCGGGCGAACGCCTGGAGGACCTGCGGTTGATCGCCAGCGAACTCGCGGCCAACAGCCTCGACTACGGCGGCGGTTCGGGGACCCTGCGCGTCTGGCAGGAGGGTGAGCGGGTGGTGTTCGACATCAGCGACGGCGGCCACATCGCCGACCCGCTCGCCGGCCGGCGCCCGACCCCGACCCACCAGCTCGGCTCGCGCGGGCTGCTCGTGACGCACCTCCTCAGCGACCTGGTCCGCGTCCACACGGAGCAGGGCGGCACCACGATCCGCGTGTACTTCGACGTCGACGGCGCCGATCCCCTGGAACACATCAAGAGCATCGAGGGCGCCGGGTTCACCGGGAGCACCGAGGACACGGGAAGCACCGAGGACACGGGAAGCACCGAGGACACGGGGAGCGCCGAGGACCTGGCGAACGCCTGACGGACCCGCCGCGGCGGTCGCGCCGCGGCTCAGGGGGCGTCGAGCCAGGTGTCCGTCGTGCGGGTCCCGCCGGCGTCGGTGCGGGGCAGGAGGGTGGCCCGCGTCTCCGTCACGGTGAAGCCGGTGACCACGTGGCGGTTGTGCAGCAGGAACCCCACCACTCCCGCGACGGCCTGCACGCTGTCGGGGGCGGACGTCCGGCCGGTCAGCAGGTAGACGAGCGGGGTGGAGGGCTGGTCGATGGCGAAGCTGCGGCCGTGCCGGTGGACGTCCTGCAGGGTCCTGATGGGGATCGGCCGGGGGGCGGTGAACCACGCGGCGACCTCCCAGGAGGGCGTCCCGGGGCCGGGCGCCGACGCCTCCTCGTAGCAGGTCACGCAACCGCGGCGGGCATCCTGCCCGTGGGGGCAGACCCAGGACGCCGCGTCGTTCGGCATGCTGCGCTCAGACATGTGCAGACCGTACCCCGTCGGGAGAGGACGATCAGGCGCGGCCGGAGGCCTTCTGGCTGCGCCGGGAGAGCGAGTCGATCACCACCGCGGCCAGCAGCACCGCTCCGGTGACCATGAACTGGATCGAGTTGCTCACGCCCTGCAGCGCCATCCCGGAGGAGATCGACTGGATGACCAGCATGCCCAGCAGGGCCGAGTAGGCCGTCCCGCGCCCGCCGAACAGGCTGGTGCCGCCGATCACCGCCGCCGCGATGGCCATCATCAGCACGTTGCTCTGACCGGTCGCCTGGCTGGCCGAGGCGATGCGGGAGGCCGCGAAGACGCCGCCGACGGCCGCCATCGCACCGGAGATCATGAACACCGAGACGCGGATCGCGGCCACGTTGATCCCCGCGCGCCGGGCCGCCTCGATGTTGCCGCCGACGGCGAAGACCTTCCGCCCGTAGCGGGTACGGCGCTGCACGAAGTCGGCGGCGACCACCACCACGAGGAAGATCAGCAGGGCCAGCGGCAGCCCCTTGTACTGGTTGAGCACGTGGGCCACGCCGAACACGACGAACGCCAGGACCAGGGTGCGCAGGATGATGTCGGCCGTCGTCCGGGAGGGGATGCCCGCGGCGCGGCGGCGGGCGTTGCCGAGGACGGAGACGGCGAAGAACCCGGCCGTGACCAGGCCCGCCAGGCCGTACGCGGCGATGAGCTGGGTGAAGTAGGTGCTGGTGAGACCGGCGACCAGGCCCTCGTAGGGCAGGTTGATCGTCCCGCTGGGCCCCAGCACCCAGAGCTGGAACCCGGTCCAGGCGAGCATCCCGGCCAGCGTGACCACGAACGACGGCACGCCGAGCCCGGCGAAGAACACGCCGTGGACGAGCCCGAGCAGCGCGGCGACCGCCACGGCCGCGGCGATCGCCGCCAGCGGGTGCCAGCCGTTGTTCACCTGCAGTACGGCCAGCACCGCCGCACCCGCCCCGCTGACCGCGCCCGCCGACAGGTCGATCTCCCCCAGCAGCAGCACGAAGACGATGCCGACCGAGATGAGGCCGGTCGCCACGATGTCGATGCTGAGGTTGGACAGGTTCTGCGGGGACAGGAACTGGCTGTTCAGGCTCTGGAAGACGATCCAGATGACGGCCAGGCCGACGATGACGGGCAGCGAGCCGAGCTCGCCGCCCCTGACCCGGCGTTTGAACTCCTCGACGTATCCGGCCGCGCCCTTCTCCCGGACGAGCAGCCGGGGGTCGAACTGGGCCTCGGCGGCCGGTCCGGCCGGACCCGCGGGCTCGTCCGCCCGGTGCTTTCCCCGCTCAGCCATCGGGATCCTCCCCGGCCCGGCCGGTGCGGGCCCGGCGGCGCATGACCACGTTGTCGGTCGCCCCGGTGATCGCGGCGATGATCTCCTCCTGGGTGGTCCGCCCGGTGTCGAAGAAACCGTTGTTGCGGCCCAGGCGCAGGACGGCGACGCGGTCGGCGACCGCCATCACGTCGACCATGTTGTGACTGATCAGGATCACCCCGAGCCCCTGGCCGCGGAGCCGTTCCACCAGGTCGAGGACCTGGGCGGTCTGCTCGACGCCGAGGGCCGCGGTCGGCTCGTCCAGGATCACGATCCTGGGCTCGCCCAGCAGCGACCGGGAGATCGCCACGGTCTGCCGCTGGCCGCCGGACAGGGACGCCACCGGGATGCGGACGCTGGGGATCCTGATGGAGAGCGTGTGCAGCAGGTCGCGGGAGCGCTTCTCCATCGCGACCTCGTCCAGCACGCCGAGGCGGCCCACCTCCCGGCCGAGGAACAGGTTGCCGACCACGTCGAGGTTGTCGCAGAGGGCGAGGTCCTGGTAGACGGTCGCGATGCCGAGCGACTGCGCCGCGCCGGGGCTGGTGATCGTGACGGGCCGGCCCTCCCAGCGGATCTCGCCGCTGTCGGCCGGGCCCACGCCCGCGATCACCTTGATGATGGTGGACTTGCCCGCGCCGTTGTCGCCGACCAGGGCGACCACCTCGCCCGCGTGGACGTCGAGGTCGACGTCCGACAGGGCCTGCACGGCGCCGAAGCGCTTGGAGATCCCCTCGACGGCGAGGACCGGTTCCCCGCTCGCGGCGGTCATGACAGCCCGGCGGCCTTGCACGCGGCCTGGACGTCGGCGGTGCAGATCTCCCCGACCGTCCAGAAGCCGTCCTTGACCACCGTGTCCTTGATGTTGTCCCTGGTGACCACGATCGGCTGGATGATCAGGGCGGGGATCGGGGAGCCGCTCCCGTTGTCCACGGTCGTGGCGCCCTGCACGGGCTTGCCGGAGCCGAGGTCGAAGGCGAGCCGGGCGGCGTTCTGCGCCTCGGGCTTGATCGGCTTGTAGATGGTCATCGTCTGGGTGCCGAGCAGGATGCGCTGGATGCCGGCGAGTTCGGCGTCCTGGCCGGTCAGCGGGGTCCCCTTGGGCACCCCGGCGTTCTGCATGGCGCGGGCGATGCCGCCCGCCATGCCGTCGTTGGCGGAGTAGATCCCGATGACCTTGTCCGCGCCGAGCGCGGTGAACGCCCCGGCGGCCTGGGTGTTGGCCTGGTCGGGGCTCCAGTCGGGGGTGTCGTACTCCTTGCCGATGGTCACCTGCCCGTCGAGGACGGAGTGGGCGCCCTTCTTGAAGTCGCCCGCGTTCGGGTCGGTGGGCGAGCCGTTGACCATCACGATCGGGCCGCGCTTGGGGTCGCCGCCCTCCTTGAGGGCGTTGAGCAGCGCCTCGCCCTGCATCTTGCCGACCTGGACGTTGTCGAAGGAGGTGTAGGCGTCGACCGGGCCCCCGGCGAGCCGGTCGTAGGCGACCACCTTGGCGCCCTGCTGCTTGGCCTTCGCCACCGAGGAGGCGATCGCCTTGGCGTCCACCGCGTCGAGGATGAGCACCTTGACGTTGTTGGTAAGCATCGAGTCGACCTGCTGCTGCTGCTGGTTCGGGTCCTGGTTGGCGTTGGCGTAGACGACCTCGCAGGTGGGGCAGAGCGTCGCCACCTCCTGCGTGATGTACGGCCGGTCGAACTTCTCGTAGCGCGCGGTCTTCGACTCCGGCAGCAGCAGGCCGATCTTGAAGCTCGACGCCCCGGTGCCGCCCGTGGCGCCGGGGGACGTGCCGGCCGGGGTCATGGTGCCGCCGCCGCCCGCCTCCTTCGCGCTCCCGCAGGCCGCCATTCCGAACGCCAGGACGAGCGCGGCGCCGCCCACCGCCCATCGAACCGTCTTCACTGGACCCCCCGATCACGCACCGGAACCGATGCCGTCCGTACTCCGCTGGCCGTACCCGGGGGTGGAATCGGGATTCTCACCGGAAACCGACCTTGACGATGACTTGGAGCAAAAGCCGCAGGTCAGGTGGGGTCTTGGGGGAATCAGGGGGTGTGAGGTGAATGAGAAGAATTAACGGGATGAGTGAGGTTTGAAATTGTTTCGAGGGGTTTGTGTATGGCGGAAGGGTACATGGGCAGAGGCCGCGGCAACCGAGGATGCACGACCTTTGGAGGCATCGGTGAACGAGTACCCAACCAGGGCGGGGGAGCGCCCGGCAGAGGGCGGGGAGCTCCGCGAGACGGCCAGAGAGGCCGCGCAGCAGACCAGGTCGGCTGTCGGGGAGGTGGCCGGCACCGCCAAGGAGCAGACGAGAGCGGTGGCCGGAGAGGCCAAGGAGCAGGCCCGCCGCGTGGCGGACCAGCTGCGTGAGCGCGCGAACGAGCAGGCGCGGCAGCAGGGCAGGCGCGCCGCCCAGGGGATCCGGCAGTGGGCCGACGAACTGGCCTCGGTCGGCGACGCGGTCAAGCCCGACTCCCCGGTCTCCGGAGTGGTGCAGCAGGTCGCCGACGGAGGACGGCGAGCGGCCGACTACCTGGACGAGCACGGTCTGGCCGGCGTGGTGCAGGAGGTCCAGAACTTCGCGCGCCGCCGCCCTGGAGCGTTCCTCGCCGGCGCGCTGGCCGCGGGATTCCTGGTCGGCCGGATCGCCAAGGCCGCGTCGGACACCGGCGGCCCGACGGGCGCCGGAACCGGTACGGCGGGCGCGTGGAGCGGCGCGGGCGACCGGGGCCCGGCCACCGCGGACGGTACGGCGGGCGGTACGGCGGGCACCTGGGGCGCCGCGGACGGTACGGCGGGCGGTACGGCGGGCACCTGGGGCGCCGCGGACGGTACGGCGGGCGGTACGGCGGGCACCTGGGGCGCCGCGGGTACCGGCGCGTCCGGCTCGCCGACGACCCCGATCCCGCCGGTCCCGCCGGCACCGGTCACGCCTCCCGTCCCGCCCGCGACCCCGGGCCGGACGGCCGGATCCGAACCGGCGTTCGGGGAGGAGCGCTTCCCCGGGACCCCCGTCACCCCTCCGCCGACGGGCTGGGACGGTGAGCCGCGATGAGCTCGCCCCTCGAACCCGAGCCGCCTTCGCTGGGGCAGCTGGTAGGTGAGATCGGGGAGGACCTGTCGAAGCTGTTCCGCCAGGAGGTGGAGCTGGCCAAGGCCGAGATCCGCCAGGAGGCCGCCAAGGCCGGCAAGGCCGCGGGCCTGCTCGGCGGAGCCGGATTCGCCGGCTACATGGTCGCGCTGCTGGTGACGCTGGCGGTCATGTTCGGCCTCGGCAACGTCATGGACCTGGGCTGGGCCGCGCTCATCGTCGCGGCCCTGTGGGCGGGGGCCGGCGCGGCCCTGTTCGTGACCGGCAAGGCCAGGTTGCGGCAGGTGTCGCCCAAGCCCGAGCAGACGATCGAAACGCTCAAGGAGGATGCGCGATGGGCGCGGAACCTGACCAGATAAGGGCCGAGATCGCGGCCACCCGGGCGGAGCTGGCGGCGGACGTGGACCGGCTCGCGGACAAGACCAGCCCGGCGCGGATCGTGCAGCGCCGTACCGGCCGGATGCGCCGGCGGATGCAGGTGGTCCGGGAGCGGGTGATGGGCACCCCGGTGCACGCCGCCCACCAGGTGCGGCAGCAGGCCGGACAGGCCGCCCACAGCGTCCGCGGGACGGCGGCGGGCGCCGCCGGGACCGTCCGGGACACGGCCGCCGACGCCGCCGGAACCGTTCGCGACACGGCGGCCGACGCCGCCGGGACCATCAAGGAGACCGCCGTGGAGGCCGCCGGAACCGTCAAGCAGGGTGCGCAGCAGGCCGCGGAGGCCGTCAAGGGGGCGCCGGAGCAGGCGATGCGGGGGGCCCAGGGCAACCCGCTGGCCGCCGGGCTGATCGCCTTCGGCGCGGGACTGCTCGCGGCCACCCTCATCCCGAAGACCGAGGCCGAGCAGCGGGCCGCCGAGCAGCTCCGCGACCAGGCCGGCGAGATGGTCGCGCCGGTCAAGGACGCGGTGCTGGAGTCGGCCCAGCGCCTCGGCGAGGAGGCCAGGGAGGCCGCGCAGGAGGCCGGCCGCCAGGTCAAGGAGACGGCCGCCGAGGCGGCGAAGGCCACCGGCGACCACGCCCGCGAGCAGGCCCAGCAGGTGACCGGCCAGACCCGGTCGACGTTCGGCTCCTGATCACGGGCCGGAACGCTCTCCGAGCGGCCCACCCGGGCGAGCGGCCCCGTCCCCGGTACGACTCCGGGGGCGGGGCCGCCGCCGTCGCGGGGTGTGGCCGGACCGCGGGGGAATCGGGCCGTTCGGGCTCAGGCCGCGGTCCCGGTCGCCGTTCCGGCCGGCTGCGGGTCCGGCTCGGTCGCCGTTCCGGCCGGCTGCGGGTCCGGCTCGGTCGCCGTTCCGGCCGGCTGCGGGTCCGGCCCGGCCGTCTCGACCCGGTTGCGTCCCCCGCGCTTGGCGGCGTAGAGCGCTCCGTCGGCGGCCTGCAGGAGATCGTCGGGGCTCTGTCCTGGAGACAGTGCGGCGACGCCGGCGCTGAAGGTGACGCGCAGGCTGTGGCCGCCGCTGTGCACCGGGTCCGCCGCCACCTGTTCGAGCAGGGCCTCGACCCGGGATCGGGCCTGCTCCGCGTCGGTGCCCGGGAAGACCACGACGAACTCCTCGCCGCCGTAGCGCGCCACGGTGTCGTCCCGGCGCACGCCGCCGGAGAGCAGCTCCGCGAAGCGGACCAGTACGTCGTCCCCGACGCGGTGGCCGTAGCGGTCGTTGACCTGCTTGAAGTGGTCGATGTCGAGCAGGGCGAGGCTGAGCCGCCCGCCGTTCCCGCCGCTCCCGCCGCTCCCGGCGGCCGGTGCGGCCTCGCGGTGGAGCACGTCCATCAGATGGCGGCGGTTGTGCAGGCCGGTCAGCGCGTCCCGGGCGGCCTGCTCGGCGAGGTCGGTGCGGAGCAGCTCGATGGTGTGCAGCTGGTCGCGGAGCCGGGCGTTGGCCTGCTCCAGCTCGTCCTGCTGCCTGCGCAGTCGTGAGTTCGCCTGCTCCAGCTCGTGCCGCTGCCGGTTGAGCGCGGTGACGTCGCGGGCGACCATGGCCCAGCCCGCGCGCTCGCCCCGGCGGTCGTACAGCGGGGTGGTGCGCACGTTCAGGTCCAGCCGCCGGCCCGCGCCGTCGGTGAAGACCAGGTCGTTCTCCCCGCCGTCCGCGGGGGTGAAGACCCCGCCGAGCATCTCCTTGAGCGAGAGTCCGGTGATCCGGGCCGGAGTGCCGGGCCTCAGCCGGTGGAGCACCTCCTCGGCGACGGAGTTGAGGTCGAGGATCCGGCCGGAGGCGTCGATGGTCACGACCGCGTCGCCGATCATGTCGAAGACGCGGTCGCGCGCCACCGGGACCAGCTCGGGCAGGGAGCGGTGGACGAGCAGCCAGTAGACGACGACCGCGGTGACGCAGAAGCCGACCGGCGTCAGGTCCGCGGTGCGCACGATCGCGAGCAGGCCGATCACGTTGCCCAGGGTCGAGGGGGCGACGCTGAGCAGGAGGAGGCCGTACAGGGGGCGCTGGGCGCGCGGGCCCCGCGCCCACGCGCGGACCAGCCGCGCCGCGCCGACGGCGAACAGCAGGTAGCTGTAGCCGGTGTGCGCCCAGAACAGGGGACCGAACTCGGGGATGCGCATCTCGGGCGAGACGGCCCAGTCCATCGAGAGGAAGAACAGGTGGTGCCCCGGATTCGTCACGATCGCCGCGGTGACCAGTGCGGGCTCGATCGAGAGCAGCGGTACGGCGCGGCGCGGGAGCCGCCAGCCGCGGTCCGCCACGGCCTTGGACAGGCACAGGAAGCCCGCCATGGCGGCGCCGACGCCGACGTACTTGACCGCCGCCAGCAGCAGGGCGGTGCCCGGGTCACCGGTCAGGAGGATGAGTCCCTCCACCGCGGACCACACCGCGATCGCCGCCGAGACCAGGGAGAGCGTGCCGACCGCGGGTGCGGTGCGGCGCCGCCGCCAGCCGACGGCGGCCACGACGCCGGCCACGGCCGCCGCGAGCGCGAACAGCAGGAGGAGGAACGCCTGCCCCGCCATCCCGCGCCTCCCCCTCGTCCCGCCGATGTCCTTCCCCCATCGGCACGGCCGCCGCGCGGTGTAGGGAAACACGCGGGTCCGCTGACGGCGCTTGTCGTAAAGTAAATGCTTACTTACGATGGTCGCATGAGTGACGGACTGTTCGAGGACGACGACCTGGTCAGGGTGATCGGCCGCGAGGCCGTGCTGCTCGTCGCCGGAGGGGCGGCCTCGCTGCTGCAGACCGCCCACCCGAAGGTGGCCCAGGGGGTCTACGACCACAGCTACACCGCCCAGGACCCGCTCGGGCGGCTCAGGGGCACCATGCAGTGGGTCTACGCCGTCTCCTGGGGCACCCGCGAGGAGGCCGAGCTGATGAGCGCGGCCGTGACGCGGATGCACGAGGGGGTGACCGGCCCCGGCTACCGGGCCGACGACCCCGAGCTGCAGGTCTGGGTGGCCGCCACGCTCTTCGCCACGGCCGTGCACGTCTACGAGGCGGTCTTCCGGCGGCTGTCCGGCGACGAGCTCGCCGCCTACTACGAGCAGTCGAAGGTCTTCGCCACCGTCCTCGGCTGCCCGCCGGACGCGATGCCGCGGACCTACGCCGACTTCCGCGTCTACTACGCCGGCATGCTGGCGAACCTCAGGATCGGCGACGCCTCGCGGGCCGTCGCCGAGCAGGTCCTCAACCCGGACGTGCCGTGGTTCGCGCGCGCCGGCCTGCCGGTGATCAGGCTCGTCACCGCGGGGCTGATGCCCGCGCCGATCCGCGAGCAGTACGGCTGGAGCTGGACCCCCGCCCGGAGGGCGCGCTTCCGCCTGCTCATGCGGCTCCTGGCCGTCGTCTACCCGAGACTGCCGCTGCGGGTCCGCACGCTGCCCCGGGACCGCTATCTGGGCGACCTGCGCAGGCGGCTGGCCGGGCGGCGCCCCGCCATGTCATGACCTGAGGCGACCTGGCCGGGCGGCGCCCCGCCATGTCATGACCTGAGAGGAAAGGCGCGCCCCGCGGCGGACCCCGACCCGGCGTGATGGCCCTCGCTACTGGAATTTGGTGACCCATCGCATTACTGTGACTACTCTACGTGGTTACCTCTTCTTGACCAGCGAGGACATGTCATGTGGCGACGGTGCGCCATCTATGGGCCGCTGACGACCTGGGCCGTCGTCACGTGCATGCTCACCGGGTGTCAGTCCGCGCCCGCCGAGTCCGTCTCCGTCCTGGAGCCGACCGCCCTTCCCTCGGCCACCCCGCCGCCGGACCCGCGGGCGGCCGCCGAGGAGGCCGTGCTCGCCTCCTACCGCGGCATGTGGCGCGAGTTCGTCTCCGCGGCGGCGACGGCGGACTGGAAGGCCCGGGGCCTCGGCCGGCACGCGACCGGGGACGCACTGACCATCCTGCGCCACGGCCTCTGGCTCGCCCGGCAGCGGGAGCAGGTGATCGGGGGCGAGCCGGTCCTGAGCCCGGAGGTCGCCTCGCTGAGACCCGGGGCCGGGCCCACCAGGGCCAAGGTCATCGACTGCGTGGACGACACCGGGTTCCTGGTCCGCACGCGGAGCGGTGAACGGGTGAGCGGGGGCGCCCCCACCGGCAGGCACCGGACCACCGCGGGTCTCGTCCTCCGCGGCGGCTCCTGGTACGTCAGGAGCTTCGTGCTCAAGGAGGCCGGGACATGCTGAGAAACGCCGCCGCGATCACCACCCTCTGCTGCACGGCCCTCACCGCGGTCTCCGGCTCCGGGACCGCCGTCCCCGCCGCCGAGGCGGCCGTCCGTACCGGGTCCGCCGTTCCTGCCGGGGCCACCGGGGCCACCGGGTCGGCCGGGTCCGCCGGGAGCGGGAGGGCCATCGGGTCCGCCGGGAGCGGGGGAGGCACCGGGATCGCCGCTCCCGCCGCCCCCGGCGCCGAGGGCGCGGTCGAGGCGACGGGGAGTGTGGCCGAGCTCATCGGGTGCGGCTCCGGAGGCGGGCCGGGGTGCGCCGTGCGGGCCAGGCGCTGGTGGAAGCGGCTGGCCGCGGCCGGGAGGCTCCCGGCGGGCGGCGGAGGCGGCGGCGACCCGCGCGCGGACCGCTCCGAGGGCGCCGGCCGCTCCGGGCTCCGGGGCCGGCCGGGCCTGCCGTACACACCGGACCCCCGCGGCCCGCTGGATCCGCGGGACGGTTCCCGGAGCCCGCTGGACCACCCGCTGGACCTCCTGGACCCGCTCGATCCCCTGGACCCCCTGAAGCCCCTGAAGCCCCGCCCGCAGGCGGGCGGGGGACGGGCCGCCGGGACCCCCGTCCCCCCGGCCGCCGTCCTGGAGGCGGTGGACCGCCTCGTCCTGCCCGAGCCGGAGATCGGCTCCTCGCCCGGCCCCGAGGACCTGCAACTGGTCCGGCTGCCGATCTGGCTCACGATCTCGCGGGCGTCCTGGCGTCCCCGTACGGCCACCGGCACGGCGGGCGGGACCACCGCGACCGTCCTCGCCCGGCCGGCCCGGGTGAACTGGGACATGGGCGACGGCACCACGGTGGTCTGCCGGGGGCCGGGCACGGCCTACCGCGAGGGCCGGGACGACCCGCGCCGCCCCTCGCCCACCTGCGGCCACACCTACCTCGACTCGAGCATGGACGCCCCCAACGGCGAATACCGGGTGACCGCCACCGTCGTCTGGGAGGTCACCTGGACGGCCGGCGGGCGGAGCGGTCCGCTCCCGTCCCTGACCACCACGGCGAGCGAGGAGTTCCGCGTCGCCGAGTCGCAGTCGGTCGTCACCGCATGACGACGGCGATCACCACAGCCTGAAGACCATCGCAGTCTGCAGATCGTCACAGTCCGAAGAGGGGGAAGCAGTGGCCACGACGGCGGTCAGACCGGCGCGACCGACGACCGGTGCGCCGAGGAGGCGCCGGAGCGCCGGCAGGATGCTGCTCGGAGGCGTCCTCGTGGCGGCGTGCGCGCTCGCCTCGGCCGCGATCACCCTGCGGGCCGGGACCCCGTCGGGGGCGGTGGCCGTACGGTCCGACCTCCCGGCCGGGCACGTCCTCGACGCCGACGACCTGCGCCCGGTGACCGGGGCCGTGGACGCCGGCCTCATCCCGGCGAGCCGCGCCGCGAGCCTGGTCGGCAGGAAGCTCACGGTCCCGGTGGTGGCCGGGGCCCTGCTCACCGAGAAGAACGTCGGCGGGAGCGCCACCCACCCCCGGCCGGACCAGGCGCTGATCGGGGCGGCGGTGCGGCCGGGGCAGTACGCTCCGGGCCTGGCGCCCGGAGACCGGGTCGCCGTCACCGAGATCCCTGGCGACGCCGTCACCGCGGGCGCCGGCGGGACCCGCACGAGGACGCAGTCCGTGGTCGCCGTCGTCACCGAGGTCCGCAGGCCCGACCAGCCGCAGAGCCCCGCCGTGGTCACGCTGCTGCTGCCGAGGAGCGACGCGGAGAAGATCGCCGCTCCGGTCGCGCAGGGCATGTTCACGCTGGTGCAGGTCTCGCAGGGGGCGCAGTGACCGTCATCGGCGTCGCCTCGATGAAGAACTCGCCGGGCGCGACCACCTTCGCCCTCGCCCTCGCGGCCACCTGGCCCGGAACGGACGTGGTCCTGGCCGAACTGGACGCCTCCGGCGGAGAGCTCGCCGGCCACTTCCGGCTCGAACCCTCCCCGGGAACCGTCTCGCTGGCCGCGGAGACCCGCAGCGAGCGCGACGCGGAGGCGCTGCGGCGCCACACGCAGACCCTGCCCGGGGGCCTGCGGGTGATCGCCGGTCCCGCCCGGCCGGACCGGGCGCACGCCGCGCTCATGACGCTCAGCGCCACGCTGCCGGAGGTGTTCGGCAAACTCCCGGCGGGCGCGGCCGTGGTCGCCGACCTGGGGCGGCTGGCGGGCCCGGCCGCGGAGCTCGCCGTGAGCATGGACCGCGTCCTGGTCCTGGCGCGTCCCCGGCTGGCGGACCTGGCGCACCTGGAGGGCCTGGCGGAGGCCCTGCCCCACGCCGAGCTGGTCCTGGTCGGCCGGGGCGCCTACCCGCCCCGGGAGGTGACCGACGCGATCGGCGTGCGGATCCGCGCGCACATCGCCCACGACCCGGCCGCCCAGGCGTTCCTGGAGGGGCGGCGGCAGCGGACCCGCCTGGTCCGGGCCGCCCGCCGGATCTCCGGAGCGCTCGCCTCGGTCGCCCCGCTGGAAGGAGTGGCGTGACCGTTCAGGTGCTGCTGGCGGTGCTGGCCGGGGCGGGCGCCGGTGCGGGGCTCCTCCTGCTCGTCTCGGGACTGCGCCGGCAGGAGGCGGGCCAGGAGCACCAGGGGCATCGGGGCCACCCGGGACCCTGGGGCCCCCGGGGGTTCCGGGGGACCGGGGGGTACGGCCCGCGCGCCGACCGCCGGACGCCGGCGCGGATCACCGCGGCGGTCCTCGCGGCCGGGGCCGTCGGCGTGCTCACCCACTGGCCCGTCGGCACGGTCCTGGCCGGGCTGGCCGGCTGGTTCCTGCCGGGGGCGCTCGGCCCGGACCACGAGCACGCGCGGGACATGGAACGGATCGAGGCCATCGCGGGCTGGGCCGAGATGCTCCGCGACGTCCTCGTCGCCCCGACGAGGCTGCAGCAGGTCGTCACCGCGACCGCGCCGATCGCACCGGCCGCGATCCGGCCCCGGATCGTCTGGCTGGCCGCCCGCGTCGGCCGGGGTGAGCCGCTCCCCGCGGCGCTCCGGCAACTCGCCGACGAGCTCGCCGACCCGACCGGCGACCTGGTGTGCGCGGCGCTGATCCTGGCCGCCGGGCGGCGGGCCGACCGGCTCGGCGTCCTGCTCGGCGCGGTGGCCGAGGCCGCCCGCGCGCACGCCTCCGTGCGACTGCGCGTCGCGTCCGCGCGCGCCAGGGCCAGGTCGTCGGCCCGGGCGGTCGTCGCCGCCACGGCGGTGGCGGCGGGCGGGCTGGTGCTGTTCAACCGCGAGTTCCTCGCCCCCTACGACACCCCGGCCGGACAGCTCGTCCTGCTGGCGGTGGGCCTCGTCTCCGCGGGCTCGTTCCTCCTGCTCCACCGGCTCGGCCGCGTTCCCGGACCGCCGCGCCTGCCACTCCGCCCGGACGGGGGCGATGCCTGATGGCGCTCGCACTGCCGCTCCGCCTGGCTGGGGGCGATGCCTGATGGCGCTCGCACTGCCGCTCCGCCTGGCTGGGGGCGATGCCTGATGGCGCTCGCACTGCTGCTCGGAGCGGGCACCGGCCTCGGGCTCGTCTCCCTCCTGTTCGGACTCTGGCCCGCCCGTCCCACGCTCGCCCAGGAGCTCCACCGGCTCCGTCACGGCACCCCGGTGCGTCCCGCAGACCCCGGCGCGGGCCTCCTCGCGCGCCTCGGCCGCCCGCTGGCCGGGCCGCTGGCCGCCTGGGGGCTGCCCGGCGTCGCGGCCCGCCGCGACCTGGCCGTCTGCGGAGGCAGCACGAGCGGTCTGCTCGGGGAGAAGGCCGTCGTCGGGATCGCGGGCGCGCTGCTGGGCCCCGCCGCCTGCGCGGCCGCGGCGTTCGCCGACGCTCCCACGCCCTGGCAGGTCTCCGCCGGGACGTCCGCGCTGCTGGGGACGGCGGGGTTCCTCGCTCCCGACCAGGTGCTGCGCTCGCGTGCGGCCCGGCGGCGGGACGAGCTCCGCCACGCGCTCTCCGCCTTCCTGGACCTGGCCGTCATCGCCCTGGCGGAGGACCGCGACATCGACGGCGCGCTGACCGAGGCGGCGCGGGCCGGCGACGGGTGGGCGTTCGAGCGGCTCGGCGCCGCGGTCCGGGCCGCGCTGACCTCCGGCCGGCCCCCCTGGGCCGCCCTCGGGCGGATGGGGGAGGAGTACGGCGTGCACGAACTGGCCGGGCTCGCCGTCGCGGGCGGGCTCGCCGGGGCCGACGCCACCCGGTTGCGCGCCTCGCTCACCGCCAGGGCGGCGGAGCTCCGGGCCCGGCGGCTCGCCGAGACCGAGATCGCCGCCCGCGCCGCGACGGAGCGCATGGGCCTGCCCGTCGCGGGGCTGCTCCTCGGCTTCCTGGTCTTCACCGGCTACCCGGCCGTCGCCTCGGTCCTGGCCGGACTCTGAGCGGCTGGAGGAACCCTGAACCACTGGATGCACACCCGGAACGACCGGGGGGCGGCGACGGTCCAGGCGGCGGTGGCGTTCCCCGCCGCGCTGGTGCTCGTCCTGGTCGTCGTGCAGTTCGGGGTGTGGCGGCACGCCGTACACGTCGCGGAGGCGACGGCGGCCGAGGCGCTGGCGTCCGCCCGGGTCCACGGTGCCGGGGCGGAGGCCGGCCGGGTGAAGGCGTCGCTGCTGCTGTCCCAGCTCGGGCGGCCGGTGCTGCGCGACGCGCGCGCATCGGTGTCCCGTACGGCGGACAGCGCCCGCGCCGAGGTCAGCGGGGTCGCCCAGGCGGTCGTGCCGTTCCTGGATCTCCCGGTGCGGGTGGTCGTGCACGGTCCGGTGGAGAGACCGGGGGACATGGGAGACGGCTGGTGAGGCCCCTGTCCGGTGGGGCGGCCCGGAGCGGCAGGCCTCTGTCCGGTGGGGCGGCCCGGAGCGGCAGGCCTCTGTCCGGTGGGGTGGCCCGGAGCGGCAGGCCTCTGTCCGGTGGGGTGGCCCGGCGGGAGCGGGGGGCCGCGGCGGTGGGGCTGGTCCTGCTCGTGCCGCTGCTGCTCGTGCTGATCCTGACCGCCGTCGCGGCGGGCGGCCTGGTCAGCGCACGGCTGGAGGTCGACGGCGCCGCCCGCCAGGCCGCCCGGGCCGCGGCCGCCGCCCGGGACCCGGCCGGGGCCGCCTCGGCGGCGCGGTCCGCGGCCGAGGCGGTGCTCGCCTCCGGCCGGAGCGGTTGCGGCGGTCCGGCGGCCGCGGGCACGGACGTGGGCATCGGCCTCTTCCGGCCGGGCGGCGCCGTCACGGTGACCGTCACCTGCCGGGTACGGCTGGCGGACGTCGCGATGGCGTACCTTCCGGGCGGGGTGGATCTCACCTCGACCTTCGCCGCGCCGCTCCCCTCCTGGAGGTCGCGGTGAACGGGTTCGCGGCGGGAGTCGTCGGAGCGCTGCTCCTGCTCGCCGGGATCGTCGTGGACGGGGGCCTGGTGCTCGCGGCCCGGGTGCGGGCGGTCAACGAGGCGTACGAGGCCGCGCGGTCGGGCGCCCGGCAGCTCGACTTCGGCGCCTACCGACGCGACGGGAAGGTGCGGCTCGACCCGGGCCGAGCCCGGACCGCCGCGCTGGCCTACGCCGCGGCGGCCTCCGGCAGCGCCACGGTGGAGGTCTCCGGCGACACGGTGACGGTCGTCGTCCGGGTGGTCCAGCCGCCCCGGATCCTGGGCCTCGCCGGGGTGGGCGCCTTCGAGGTCTCCGGCCGCGCGTCGGTGACGGCGCAGCGCCGGACGGCGGGGACGCCGCGATGAGAAGGGCCCCGGGGGCCGCCGCTCCTGCGGAGGCGGAGGCGGAGGCGGCGGGTACGGGCGCGGGGGCGTGCGCGGCGGGGCGGCCGGACGCGCGGGCCACCGGGAAGGCCGTGCGGACGGGACTGCGGAGGGCGGGGCGGCGGACAGGGCGGATACTCGGGCGCGCGGCGCGCCTTCTCGGGGTGATCGGGCTGCTCTCGGTGGTCGAGGCGGGCGTCCCGGCGTTGCTGGTCCGCCTGGGAGGCCTGCCGGTCCCGCGGTTCCCGCGGGAGGTCCCGTCCTGGGAGGAGGCCCGGCGGATGCTCACGGGCCCGCTCCCGGACGGCCTGCCGTACGGGATCCTGACCGGTGTGCTCTGGCTGCTGTGGGCGGCGTTCACGGTCGCGCTGCTCGCCGAGATCGCCGTCGCGGCCCGGGGCGTGGAGCTCCGCCTTCCGCTGCTCGGGCCGCTGAGGACCGTCGTGGAGCGGCTGATCGGCGCGCTCACCACCGCGGTCCCGCCACCCGGCCCGCAGTCGGCCGGCCGCCGGGAGCCCTCGACGATCGTGGTGGCCGCCGCCGGTGACTCGTGGCCCACGGCCCCGATGAGAAGGATCACCCTGGAGAAGGACGCGACAGATCCGGGCGGTCTGCCACCGGCCTCCGGCATCCGGATCCCGCAGGTTCCGGTTCCCGAGGTCTCGGGTTCTCCGGTTCCCGAGGTCTCGGGTTCTCCGGTTCCCGAGGTCTCGGGTTCTCCGGTTCCCGAGGTCTCGGGTTCTCCGGTTCCCGAGGTCCCGGGTTCTCCGGTTCCCGAGGTCCCGGGCGCCGTGCCGGAGCCCGCGTCCCCAGGAGCGCTCGTCGTGGAGACCCCGTCGGGCGGAGTGGTCTCCCCGGCGTTCGCCGCCGGCATCAGCGCCGCCTACGCCACCGCCCGCTTCCACCGCCACCGCCGCCGGAGGATCTCTCCACCGGCCCCGATCGGACCGGAGGCCGGGGTCGGGGCGGGGACCGGGAGCGGACCCGTCAGTGGAATCGGGACGGGGACCGGAGCCGGAGCCGGAGCCGACGCGGGCGCGGGCGCGGGCAGCGGTCCGGAGGAGGAGCAGGAACCCGTTCCCGTCGTCGGCGCGTTGCGCCGGGCCCATCTGCGGACCTACGTGGACAGGGGCGAGGAGCTGCCGTGCGACGCCGATCTGGTGCGGGAGGCGTTCTCCCTCGACGTGCCGGACCGGTTGCTCGCCGGCCACCGCGGCGATCGGAGCGGCGTCGAGGTCGAGCTCGCGGGGCTGAGCCTGGGGCTCACGGGACCGGGAGCCGCCCGGTCCGCCCGTGCGATCGTCCTGGACCTGCTGCGGCAGGCCGGGCGGTTCCGCGCCGAGGTCGTCGTCCGTGCGGCGGACGCGCGGGAGCTGTTCGGCCCCGCCGGGAGCGGGCGGGAGGCCCTGGCGGGAGCCGTGCCGGGGCTGACGGTCGTCGAGTCGGCCGACGCGGCGGTCGACCGGTTCACCGAGGCGCACTTCACCCGGCGCCGCATGCTGATCGAACGCGGTGCCGCCGACGTCGCGGAGCTCCGGGAACGCGATCCCGGTGAGGTGCTGCCCGCCGTCCTGCTCGTCGCGTCGGTGACCGAGGAGATCTTCGACTGGGACGTGGCCGCGCTGCTGGCCTCCTCCGCGCGGACCGGCACCGGGGCGCTGCTGCTGGGCGACTGGCCCCCGGGGACCACCTGCGAGGTCGGGGAGGACGGCCGGATCGGCGAGGCGAGGGGGTCGAAGGCCGAGGAACTGCTCGGTGCCCGGCTCTTCGGGTTCTCCGCCGGTGACGGGGGCGACTGCCTGCGCCTGCTCGCCGAGGCGGCCGCCGGGGACGGTGACGACCGCGTCGGGAGCGGACTCGACGAGGATGACGAGGATGACGAGGAGGGAGACGGGAACCGCGGCGGGGCGGACGCGGGCGGCGTCCCCGGTGCCTCCGGTGCCTCCGGTGGGCACGGTGCCCGCGGCTCCGCCGGGGAACGGGCGGATGCGGACGGGCTGCCCGTCTGGGAGGGGCCGGAGCCCGTACGCCTCTCGATCCTCGGGCGGCCGGTCGTCCAGGCGAAGGGCCGCCCCGGGGCGGTGCCCGTGGACGGTCCCCGGCTGCTCCTGCTCGTCCTGCTCGCCCTCCACCCGCAGGGACTGCGGACGGGGGAGATCCGTACCTCCCTGTGGCCGGGCACGGAGGCGGACGCGTGCGTCCACGACACCCTGCGGAGCCTGCGCGACGCGCTGCGGGCCGCCACCGACGGAGCGGACCGGGGCCGCCGGGACTCCCCGTTCATCACCGGGGACGGCGGGACCTACCGCATCGACCCGGCCATGGTCGCGGTGGACCTGTGGGACTTCGAGGCCGTGGTCGGGGAGGCGGGCACGGCCGCCGACGACAGGTCGCGGATCGACGCCCTGGACTGCGCCGCCCGGCTCTGCCGCGGGGCGCTGGCCGACGGGCTCGCCCGCGAGTGGCTCGACGACCGGCGCAGCGGGCAGCGGCGGGTCCAGACCGACGTGCTCGTCCGGCTCGCCGAGCTCCGGGCGCCCGCAGACCCGCAGGCCGCGCTCGACGTCCTGGAGCGGGCCGTCGCCCTGGACCCGGACCCGGAGGAGGCCTGGCGCCGCCTCATCCGCCTCCAGCTGGAGCTCGGCCACCGGGACCGGGCGGGTGAGGCGGCGACGCTCCTGCGCAGGCGCCTGTGCGCGATGGGGGTACGGCCCACCCGAGAGACGGAGCGTCTGCTGTCCGAGCTGTGAGCGGCGGGTGCGGTCTCCCCTCACGCCCCCGCGCGCTCGGCGGGCAGGCCCGTCTCGACGGGGAGACCCGCCTCGACCCAGTCCTGGATGCCCTCCCGGTACTTGCGCACGTCGGTGTAGCCGAGAGCGGACAGGCGCCGGGCGACCGCCTCGCTGTTGCCGCAGGCGGGGTTGGAGCAGTAGGTGACGATGGCGGCGTCCCGGTCGGGGAGCAGCTCGGCGGCGCGGACGGCGACCTCGCCCTCCACCAGGGCGACCGCCCCGGGCAGGTGCTGCTGCTCGTAGTAGGCGCCTCCGAGGGCGTCCACGACGGTGACCGTGCCCGCCTCGATCGCGGCCTTCAGCTCGTCGCGGCTGATCAGTGCGGTCATGTCGACCTCCGAAGGTAAGTGGACTATAGTCCGTTTGTGTGAACGATCCGAAAGTTACCGGACCGCGGTCCGTTTCGTCAAGCGAGCCGCTGCGGACGCTGCTGGGAGAAGTGCCGAAGGAGCGGGCGGACGCCGCGCGCAACCGGCTGAAGGTGCTGTCGGCGGCGGCGAGGCTGTTCCGGGAGAGGGGTGTGGACGGCGTCTCGATGGACGCGGTCGCCGCCGAGGCCGGGGTCGGGAAGGGCACGTTGTTCCGCCGGTTCGGTGACAAGTCGGGACTGGCCGCGGCCCTGCTCGACGAGCGCGAGCGCGAGCTGCAGGAGGCCGTCCTGTCCGGTCCGCCTCCGCTGGGCCCCGGCGCCCCGGCCGCCGAGCGGCTCTCCGCCTTCGTGGACGCCTACCTCGACTACCTGCTGGACCATCTCGACCTGGTCCGCATGTCCGAGACCGCCAGTCCCGGCGCGCGCTACCGGATCGGCGCCTACCGGTTCTGGCGTCTGCACGCGGCGATCCTGCTCGCCGAGATCCGTCCGGGATGCGACGCCGACCCGCTCGCGCACGCGCTGCTCGCCCCGCTGGCGGCCGAGCACATGACGGCCCTGGCCGGGGAGTACGGCGAGGCGCGGGCGAGGCAGGCCGTCCGGGCCCTCGTGCTCGGCGGGGGCTGACGCTCATCCGGAGCCGTCGGAGGCTCGCCTCCCCGCCCGCCGCCCACCCCTTGGTCTGATCACTTTGTATGGATTCGGCTTCTACATCCGGCCGGGACCGACGGGGAAGCCGGGAGCGGAGCTGTCAGGCGATCGGCACCGGACCGTCAGGCGGGACCGGCGTGGGCGGCCAGGACGCGCCAGCCGTACTCGTCGTCGTGGACCCAGGTCCGGGTGTAGCGCATCCGCCCGGCGAACGGCTCGCCCGCGAACGTGCCCGCCAGCCTGCCCAGGAAGCAGGTCACGCCGGTCCGCCCCTCGACGAGCACGGTGAGGTCCTCCTGTACGACCTCCGTCATGACCTGCGTCCGCGAGCGGTGGTTGTCCAGGTCGAGCTGCTTGGCGTCGGTGACGCAGGCGCCGTCCGGCGGGCCGGTGAAGACGAGCCGCTCGTGGAGCAGCCGGTCCAGCTCCCCGACGTCTCCGGCGAGCTGCGCCGCCTGCAGGCGCCGCTCGGCCTCGTGCAGTTCGTCCGTGAGCGTCTGGTCGGACATGGGAAACCCTTCTCTCCGCCGTCTCCGCTGCGGGCGCGGCGACTGACGTGGACATGATGCCTCTCGGCGCGGACACGCGGGAAGGAACCGTCCGGCGACGCCGCCTGGAGCGCTTCTCCGGGACTTCCCGGGTAGATTGATGATCGGCCGGGCCTTACCGGGCCTTGCCCCGCGATTCATCGATCCGGTCCGGCGAGACGGGGGCGTGAGCGTGACCGAACCGGAGGGCGGGCGGCTCCCGGCCAAGGAGGCGGACGTCCTCTGCCGGGACGCGCACCGCCTGCTCGGAGACGCGCGCGCCCTGCTCGGCGAGTACGCCCGGGCCCGGAAGGAGGCCGAAGGGGCGCTCGGCGCGCTCCGCGCCGGACTGGCCCGGGCCGAGCTGGGCTCGATCCCCGTCGCCCGTCTCAAGGACGTGACCGGCGGGCGGCTCCGCCTCGGCGCCCTGGAAGGCTCCGGATACGCCACGGTCCTGGACGTCCTGGAGTCCTCGCCGTACTACCTGCAGCTGATCCCCGGGATCGGCACGCGCACGGTGAAACAGGTGCACGCCGCGGCGCGCCAGATCGCGCAGGCCGTCGAGGAGGCCGTCAGAGTCCGCATCGACGTCGAGCGGCACGACCCCCTGACCACCGGCCTGCTGGTCGCACTGCACCGGCTGGTGACGGCCGGCCCCGAACTGGCGGGCGCCCGCGAGGTGGCGCACGCCCTGGACGAGCGGATCGGACCGCTGCTGGCGGACGCGCGTCCGGCCCGTGGGCGCCTGCGGATGATGCTCACCCGCCCGGAGCGCCGCCGCCGCGCCCGGGAGGCGCTCGCGGAGATCTCGGAGCTGCTCGGCCGCTCCCGGGAGACCCGTCTCCTGCTCACCCAGGTCACCACCGATCTGCTCCGCCCGGCGGCGTCGGAGTTCGAGGTGTGGACCGACTTCGAGTTCCGCGCGCCGGACTACTACGGCCTGCTCGCCGAACTGGCGGGCGGGTTCGGGGCGGCGGGTCACGGCCTGCTCTCCGACGAACTGGTCGCGAAGATAGACGCCCAGGAACTCGACGGCACCCACCGCAGGGTCTCCCTGCGCGGATACCAGGCCTTCGGAGCCCGCTTCGCCCTCGCCCAGCGCCGGGTGGTCCTCGGTGACGAGATGGGCCTGGGCAAGTCGATCGAGGCCATCGCCGCCCTGGCACATCTCAAGGCGGAGGGGAGAACCCACTTCCTGGTGGTCTGCCCCACCAGCGTCCTGATCAACTGGCTGCGCGAACTCCGTTCACGCAGCACCCTGAGCGTTCACCCGCTGCACGGAACCGACCGTTCGGCGGCCGAGGAGGAATGGGTACGGCAGGGCGGCGTGGCCGTGGTCACCCTCGACAGCCTCTACCGGATGAAGGCGCCGGGCGCCGTCGAGGTCGGCATGCTCGTGGTCGACGAGGCGCACTACGTCAAGAACCCGCAGAGCCGGCGCTCCAGAGCCGTCGCCCAGTGGTGCCGGCACGCCGAACGGGTGCTCTTCCTGACCGGGACACCGATGGAGAACCGGGTGGAGGAGTTCCGCGTCCTGCTCTCCTACCTGCAGCCGGAGCTGGCCGCGAGTCTCCGCGGCAGCGGCGCCGCCGCCGGAGCGCGGGCCTTCCGCAAGGCCATCGCCCCCGCCTACCTGCGCCGCAACCAGCAGGACGTGCTCACCGAACTGCCGGACGTGGTCCGTGCGGAGGAGTGGGTGGAGTTCAGCGGAGCCGACCTCGCCGCCTACCGGCAGGCGGTCGAGGCGGGCAACTTCATGGACATGCGCCGCGCCGCCTACGCCTCCCCCGCCACCTCGGCCAAGCTGAAGCGGCTGCTCGAACTGGTCGAGGACGCCCGGGTCAACGGGCTCAAGGTCGTGGTCTTCTCCTATTTCCGGGACGTGCTCGCGAGCGTCGGGGCCGCCCTGGACGGCCGGGCGCACGGGCCGATCTCCGGCGACCTCGCTCCGGCCCGCCGCCAGCAACTGGTGGACGAGTTCTCCGACATCGAGGGCCACGCGGTCCTGCTCGGCCAGATCCAGGCGGGTGGCGTGGGCCTCAACCTGCAGGCCGCCTCCGTCGTGATCATGTGCGAACCGCAGGTCAAGCCGACCACGGAGGCCCAGGCCGTGGCCCGCGCCCACCGGATGGGCCAGGTGCGCAAGGTGCAGGTGCACCGGCTCCTGGCGGTGGACAGCGTCGACCAGCGCATGCTCGACATCCTGGGTTCCAAGGAGAGACTCTTCGACGCCTACGCGCGCCGGAGCGACCTGGCCGAATCCAGCGCCGACGCCGTGGACGTCTCCGAACAGGCGCTGGCACGCCGGATCGTCGAGGAGGAACAACGCCGCCTCGCCGTACGACGCGGCTAGGTTCCCGTGCGGGGTGGTCCCGGCTCCGTTCCGCGAACCGGTCCTGCGCGGCGAGCACGGCGCCCGCGTGACGCACGGCCCACTCTCCCATCGCCCGCATCGGCCCGAGCAGCGCGTTTCCGGCCTCCCCGTCAGCGCGTAGTCCACGCGGGGCGGCACGACGTCGACCACCCGCCGCCCACCGGAGGAAGGGCGCCGGGACCGCGCGGTCAGGGGCCGGTGAGGCGGCGGTCGCCGCGGGTGGTGACCACGAACACCTGCCAGTTGTAGTAGGCGTAGTAGTTCCGGATGTCGCGCTTGATCTGGCGCGCGTGCAGCCGCACCGCGTCGACGTACGCCCAGGAGTGGTTGTAGGCGTACAGCGCGCGCCGGTAGTCGCGCGGCGCGCCCGAGGCGCGCAGGTAGTTGGCCGCGGCGAGCAGGGCGTCCCGGGTGTCGTGGACGTCGCCGCCCATCCCGTAGGCGGCCCAGGTCCCCGGCATGAACTGCATGGGTCCCTTGGCTCCCGTGTGGCTGGACGAGCGCACGCGGCCGAACTTCGTCTCGACGAACATCACCGCCGCCAGCACCTCCCAGTCGACGCCGAACCGGCGCTCGGCGTGCCGGAAGTGCTCGAGCAGGACGCCGGCGGGTTCGGGCTCCCGGACGCGGAACCTCGCGGGCCTGCTGACGGGGTGGACCAGGGAGAGCAGGTTGCGGCCGGCCGTCGCGTTGGCCTCCGCCTCCCCGGCCAGGGCCTTCGACAACCTGGGGTAGGTGCGGGAGGCGGTCTTCGGGTTGCGGGCGAGGTGGCGGTAGATGCGCTGCTGGTACAGGGCCAGCAGCACCACCGGCTCGGGAGCCCTCCCCTCGGCGGGGCCGCCGTCGCGGATCCAGTCGTCGATGGCCCGACGGAGCCGCGCGGTGGTGTCGGTCAGGGCGCGGGCCAGCCGGGCGGGGTCCTTGGGGATCACCGTACCGGGGGCGGGCGGATCGGCGGCCTCACGCGCAGGCTGCGTCGCCGGGGCCGTCGCCGCTGGTGTGGCCGGTGCCGCGGACCTCCCCGGAGCCGTCCGCTCCGCCGTACGGCCGGCGGGGGCGGCGGTGGAGGCCGACCCCTGCGAGGCGGCGCAGCCGGAGACGGCGACGGTCAGGGCGAGGAGCGAGGCGGCCACCGGCCCGCCGCGCCGCCGGGGGCACGCCTCCGGCGGCCCGCCGTCCGGAGAGCCTCCCCGCGCGGGCGTCGTCCACAGGTCAGGTCGTGAGGTCTCCGTCTGCTGCTCCACCGGCCCCAACGTACCCGAGCGATGACCTCTCAGGCCGGTTCCCCGCTCGGCCGGTGAGCCGTCCGGGCGGGGGCTGAGCGGGCGGGCCAGCTCACCAGCCGAACGGGAAGGGGACGTGGCCGGGGGTGACGTATGAGTAGCCCCGGGACTCGACGACCAAGCCCTGGGCGTCGAATACGGGAGCCCGTTGTCGGTGCCGTCTGGTTTTGTGATCGGGACAGAGCGCAAGGCGGGCACGAGAGGCGGCGGACGTGAGGGATCAGCGGCTCCCGGTGGGGGACGAGGAACGGTTCTGGGACCTGGTGGAGGCGGCCTGGGCGCCGCTGGGGACGGAGGTCGAGCGGGCACGACGGGTGCTGGCGCACCGGGAGAGCGATCCCGGCGGGGACCCGCAGGGCACGTCGCTCGCCGTGGTCGAGGCCGCTCTGCCGAAGTTCCTGGGCAACCTCCGCTCCGCGGGCGAGGGGTTGTCGGCGCAGGAGCTGACCGATCTCGACCGGGTGGTCGAGCGCAAGCTCCACGACATCGACCGCGCCGACGTCCAGGCGGTCACCGACGGCTCCGACGACGGCTTCCTGTACGCGCGCGGCTTCATCGTGGCGATGGGCCGGGACTTCTACACGGCGGTGGCCGAGGACCCGGAGACGGCGGTGCCGGACGCCGAGTGCGAGCGGATGTGCTACTTCTTCGCGCACCTGCACCATGAGCGCTACGGGACCTTCCCGGACACCGGATCGGGGATCTCCCGAGAGTCGTGCTCGAACCCGGCCGGCTGGCCCGGCTGATCCGTCGGCCGGCAGGCCCGGCTGACCCGTCCCCCGCGCGGCCGGTGAACGCCGCGGACCGCCCCGCCGGAAGCCCCTCCGGGAGGCGGGCCGCACCCGGCGGCGCCGGCCGTGACGCCGGCCGCGATGCCGGTCGGTCGGGGCGACGGCTCTCAGGACGGCACCCCGTAGCGGGCGGCGACCGCGGCGGCGCGGTCGCGCAGGGAGTCGCGCAACCACTGCGGGGCCAGGGCCTCGGCGTTCGTGGTGAGTTGCCACAGCGCCCATTCGGCGTGCCTCGGGTCCTGGAAGGTCACCTCCAGCCGCAGCCAGCCGTCCGGGTCGGCCGCTTCGGCGCGGACGGCCAGCGCGGTGCCCACCAGGTCCTCCCGCCGCGCCGGGTCCACCCGCACCAGCACGGCGACCTGGTCTCCACCGGTCCGGAAGCGCGTGCTGCGTTCCTGCCAGGTCCGGTCCAGGTCGACCCGGTCCGGTCGCTGCGCGGGTTCGGCGAGCTCTTCGGCGGCCAGGATCCGGGACAGCCGGTAGGTGCGGTCCGCGCCGGACCTCGTGGCCAGCAGATAACCCCGGTCGCGTACGGTGACCAGGCCGACCGGGTCCACCGTGCGCCACTGCGGGGCCTGGTCCGCGGCCACGTAGTGGATGCGCAGCCTGCGCCCGGCGACCACCGCGCGCAGCACCTCGGCCACCACGGCGTCGGGCACCTCCTCGGCGGCCGGCCGGCGCGAGAGGAGGTCGGTCTCCGGGTCGATGAGCAACCGCTCGGCCGCGCCGGCCGCGGTGTCCCGATAGCTCTCGGGCAGCGCGTCGACCACCTTGAGCATCGCCGAGGCGAGCGCCGAGCCGAGACCGAAGGCCTGCGCGCCGCGCCGCGATCCGGCGACCAGCAGGGCGAGCGCCTCGTCGTGGTTCAGTCCGGTGAGCTCGGTCCGGAAACCGGGCAGCAACGCGAAACCGCCGTGCCGTCCGCGTTCGGCGTAGACCGGGACGCCGGCTGCGGACAGCGCCTCGATGTCGCGCAGCACGGTGCGGGTGGACACCTCCAGCTCGCGGGCCAGCGCGGCCGCGGAGAGCCGACCGTGCTGCCGCAGCAGAAGCACCAGCGAGACCAGCCGGTCGGCGCGCATGCGAAAACTTTATCGGAATACGCGACAAAGGATGTCGTGATTTGCCGGGAGGCTGATCGGCATCACGGAAGAGACGGCGGCCACCGAGCCGACGGGCGTGCGTGATGTCGACGAATCGAATGGAGCTGATACGGCAATGGAACGAACGGCGATCAACCCGTGGGCGTGGTCGGTGGAGCTGGGGTACAACCAGGGCGAGATCGTCTCGGGGCACACCCGGACCCTGTACTGCGCCGGGCAGACCGCGATGAGCGGTGACGGCAAGCCCCAGCACGCCGATGACATGGCGGCGCAGCTGGCACTGAGCCTCGACAACCTGGAGGCCGTGCTCGGCGAGGCCGGCATGTCCCTCGCGAACCTCGTCCGGCTCAACGTCTACACCACCGACGTGGACCGGCTCTTCGAGCACTACGGAGTGCTGGCGTCGCGACTGGGCGCCGCCGGGGTGGCACCGCCCACCACGATGCTCGGGGTGACGCGGCTGGCGATCCCCGACCTGATGGTCGAACTCGAGGGGACCGCCGTCGCGTGATGCGGCTTCGCCGCCTCCGGCAGGACCGCCGGAGGCGGCACGTCTGGGCCTGAACCGCCCCCAGGCTCAAGCGCCCCAGGCTCAAGCACCGTCAGGCTCAAGCACCGTCAGGCTCAAGCACCGTCAGGCTCAAGCACCGTCAGGCTCAAGCGCCTCCGAGGAAGGCGCGCACCTCGTCGGTCTCGGGGACGCCGAGCTCCTCGTAGATCCCCAGGGCCGCGCGCCCGTGCTCGTGCGCCCGGTCGTCCTGCCCGAGGCCGAGGTGGGCCCTGGCCAGGCCGTCGTGTGCCCGGGCCTGCTCGGGCCGGTTGCGGACCGCGTCGGCGAGCGCGAGCGCCGCCGTGTGCTCGTCGATCGCCCGCGCCGGGTCACCCAGCGCCAAGGTGGCCTCACCCAGCCCGTTGAGGGCCGAGGCCTCGTCGCTGCCGTTGCCCATGGCGCGGTAGAGCTCCCCGGCCCGGCGGTGGCGGGCCATCGCCTCCTCGGCCCTGCCCTGGTTCCGGAGGGCCGAGCCGAGGTGGTTGAGCACCCGTGCCTCGCCGAGCCGGTCGCCCTCCTTCCGGTGCAGGGCCAGCGCCAGGTCGAGATGGCGCCGGGCCTCCTCGTGGCGGCCCGTCTGGACGAGGATCATGCCGAGGTCGGCGAGGACGAACCCCTCCCGGGCCCGGTCGCCGGCGATCCGGGTGAGGTCGAGCGCCTCCTTGAGGCGCCTCTCGGCCTCGGCGCTCTCGCGGCGGCGCCAGGCCACGTTGCCGAGGGCGTTGAGCGCGAGCGACCGCTCATGCGGGTCCTCGCAGGCGGCGAGCGCCTGGCGGGCGAAGTCCTCGGCCTGCTCGTAGTCGCCGCGCCGCCAGTGGGTCCAGGACAGGTCGGCGAGCGCGCGGCCCGGCGGCATGGCGCGTTCCCCGAGCGCGCGGCTGCGCTGCAGCGCGATGCCGTGCAGGGTCAGGGCGTCGTCGTGGTGGGCCCGGCGGTCGAGGTAGGGGCTCAGGGCCACGGCGAGGTGGCTGATGCACACCTCGGGCCCGTGGACCACGGTCGCGATGATGTTGGCGCGCTCGGCGTCGAGCCAGTCGACGGCCTCCGCCGTGCCGCCGATGGGCTCCACCGGCGTGATCTGGGGCGGCATGTTCGGCCGGTCGGGGACGCTGTGCGGGAACAGCCGCCTGACCGCCGAGCGGGACCGGTGCAGGTAGTGCAGGAGCAGGCGCATGAGTGCGCCGTCGTCCGCGCCGTCGTCCGTGCCTCCGTCCGTGCCTCCGTCCGTGCCTCCGTCCGTGCCGTCGGCCGGACGCTCGGCCTCGGCCAGGGAGCGGGCGTGCTCGCGCAGCAGGTCGTGGAGGGTGTACCGGCCCGGCTCGCGCTGCAGGAGCATGTGCGCGTCCAGGAGGCCCTCCAGCAGTCCCTCGGCCTCGAACACCGGGACGTCGGCGAGGGCCGCCGCGGCGTGCGGCTCGATGTCCTGGCCGGGAGCCAGCCCGAGCAGCCGGAACATCCGCTGCTCCGCCGTACCGAGCTGCTCGTAGGAGACCGTGAACGCCGCCGCGACGCTCCGCTCGGACGTCGCGAGCTCGGCGAGCCGCCGCCGCTCGTCGTGCAGGCGGCCGGCCAGGTAGGAGACCGTCCAGCGGGGCCGGTGCTGCAGGCGCGCCGCGGAGATCCGGATGGCGAGCGGGAGGTACCCGCACGCCTCCAGCACCTCGTGCACGGCCTCCGGCTCGGCGGCGGCCCGCTCGCCCACGATGCTCTCGAAGAGCGCGACGGCGTCGCGGGACGGCAGCACCTCCACGGACAGCGCGTGCGCGCCGTCCAGACCGGTCAGCCGCCGGCGACTGGTGATCAGCAGGAGGCTGTCGGAGACGCCGGGGAGCAGCGGACGCACGTGCTCGTCGTCCGCCGCGTTGTCGAGGACGGCGATGACGCGGCGCCGCGCCAGCTCGGCACGCCACAGGGCGCTCCGCTCGCTCTCCGCCGTCGGGATGTCGGTCAGGCCGAGCTGCCGCAGCAGGATCTCGAGCGCGGCGGAGGCCGGGAGCGGGTCCCGGCCCGCGGTGTGCGCGCGCAGATCGATGAAGAGCCGGCCGTCCGGGAAGCGGTCGGCCAGGCGGTGGGCGGCGCGGACGGCGAGCGTGGTCTTGCCGATGCCGGCCATGCCGTCGATCGTCACGACCGTGTTCCGCCGCTCCGCGACGAGCCGGTCCAGTTCGGCGGTACGGCCTGCGAAGTCGGGGAGGTCGTAGGGCAGGAAGTCCGACCGGACCCTGTCCCTGTCCCTGTCCTTGCCCTTGCCCTTGCCCTCGTCCTCGGCCTGGTCCCGGTTCTGGTCCTCGGCCGCGAGCTCGGCCGTGACCCTGAGCGCGGGGGCGTCGGTCAGGACCGCCTGCTCCAGTTCGGCGAAGGCGCGGCCGGGGTCGAGGCCCTGCTCCTCGGCGAGAGCCGTACGGTACGACCGGGCCGCGGAGAGGGCGTCGGCCTGCCGTCCGGAGCGGTGCAGAGCCAGGACGAGCTGGCCGACGAGCCGTTCCCGCAGCGGCTGGGCCGCCACGTGGCCGGCCAGCTCGTCGAGCACCCGGCTGTGGCGCCCCGCGTCGAGCTCGGCCTGCATGAGACGCTCGACCGCGGTCAGCCGCCGGTCGTCCAGCAGCGCACGGGCGCCCTGCGCATAGGCGGCCTGCACGTCGGCCAGGGCGTCGCCGTTCCACAGTTCCAGCGCGTCCCGGAACCGGCCCGCCGCGACCAGCTCGGTGAAGTCCTGCACGTCGAGCCCGCAGGGAGCGGGGAGCGCGACGTAGCCGCCCGGCCGCGTGCCGAGAACGTGGTCGGCGCCGACACCGCGGAGCGCCCTGCGCAGGGCGGTGATCGCGGCGTGGATCTGCGACCGGGCGGTGTCGGGCCGGTCGTGTCCCCACACGGCGTCGATCAGCTTCTCCATGCTGATCACCCGACCGGCGTTGAGCAGCAGGTAGGCGAGGACCGCGCGATGCCGCGGAGCGATGCCCCCCACCGCGTCGCCGTCGGCGAGCACCTGCACCGGACCCAGCAGCGTGAAACGGATCTGCACGTATAGCCCTTCCATTGTCGACGCATCGGGAATCTATCAATCCGGACATCCACCCTCGTAGTTGTCAGGAAGACACCACGTCGGAGGAGCGAGAACGATGCAGGCACGGATGAAGAACCCCGTAACGATCATCCCGGCCGCGATGCAGCCGATCCAGGCTCTGGCCAAGGCCGCCCACTCGCAGGGCGTCCCCGAGGAGCTTCTGGAGATGCTGCACCTGCGGGTCAGCCAGATCAACGGCTGCAGCTTCTGCGTGGACGCCGGCCTGAAGAACCTCAGGAAGCTGGGCGAGAGCGACGAGCGGATCGGCCTGGTGTCCGCCTGGCGCGAGGCGCCGCACTACACCGACGCCGAGCGCGCCGCCCTGGAACTCGCCGAGGCCGCCACCCGACTGGCCGACCGCACCGACGCGGTCCCCGACGAGGTCTGGGACGCGGCCGCGGACCACTTCGACGAGCGGCAGCTCGCCTCGATCCTCCTGCTGATCGCCGTGACCAACCTGTTCAACCGCCTCAACGCCCCCATCCGGCAGATCGCCGGCACCTGGTGAAGGAGTCCTCCGTGTCCGTCGTCCGATCCCACACCTACTCCGTCGACCCCGCCGACCTAGAGGAGTTCCTGGCCCGCCGGGCCTCGCTGATCGGCACCGTCCGCGAGACGCATCCGGGGCTGAGCAAGACCCGGCTGGTCGAGCTGGAGGACGGCACGTACAGCGACACCTGGCACTGGGAGAGCGACGCGCAGATGGGCGCCGCGCTCGCCGCCATCTCCACCTTCCCGGAGGCCCCGCTGACCATGGCGCTCACCAGGGACGCGACGGCGCTGAACGGCCGGGTCGTCGACGAGCGCTGAGTCCCCGCCGGGCCGCCGCGGTCGTCACCCCGGCCGCGGTGGCGGAGCCCATCGCCGACGGCGCGGAATGCCGCCGAGAGCCGTGGATCCGGCCCGTCGTGAGATGAACGGTGCCGGATCCGGAGCCCATGAGCCATCCTGGAAGGACCACAAGCACATCCCCGCCTTCCGCAGGAGCCGCCGATGTCCGTCCGCCGGATCGTCCCCAACATCCGGTCCGAAGCCCTGGGGGAGAACGCGGAGTTCTACGGTCTCCTCGGCCTGGAGGAGGTCATGAACCACGGTTGGATCGTGACCCTCGCCTCCCCGTCCGCTCCCGGGGCGCAGGTCAGCATCACGACCGGTGACAGGACGGCACCCGTCACCCCGGACCTGAGCATCGAGGTGGACGACGTGGACGCCGCCTACGCGGCCATGCGCGGCAGCGGCGCCGAGATCGTGCACCCGCTGCAGGACGAGGAGTGGGGCGTCCGCCGGTTCTTCGTCCGGGCCCCGGACGGCCGCGTGGTCAACGTCCTGGGGCACCGCTGATCACGGAGATCCGCCAGCGGCGCGGAACCCGCCACGCGGGACGGCTCCGTACTTCCAAGGGGTGCCCGCTTCTCCTCCTCGGCCTGCTCGACGGTACGGGCCGCGCCAACCGGCGGATCTCCGCGTCATCGACGGTTGACCACTGATCCATGCCGAAGGTCCCGGACCTGTTCCGGGACCTTCGGCATGTCTGGGCGCCTCTGGCATACTCTGCCGGTGTTTGAGCAGCTGAAACGCAAGTCCACGGTCCGTCGCGCATGGCCATGCTTCGTCCTGGCGGTGCTTGCCTCGTCGATGCCTTGGGCGCTCGTCGCTGCAACGGAGAGCGGCGGCGCAGATCACACGCCGCTCGTCTCCTTCGCGGCCCTCTTCGTCGGCACTGCTGCGCGTTCGCTCCTCGCCCTGGACGCCTTCGTCGCCGGCGGTCTGCCGCTGCTGGTCTTGCTCGCGGCCGTCTGCTGCCGCCGGTGGTGGTTGGCGGGGGCGGTCGTCACGGTTGTTCTCGGTGTCATGGCGGTCATCGATCTGGCGCTTTTCCTCGGAGAACTTCCCCGCGACATCGTCACGGACGATGTCAGCTCTGGTGCTCAGCCGGACTTCTATGCCAGCGCTGGGGAACCCGGAATCGCCATGCTGGCCGCGGTGGCGTACATTCTCGCGGCCGTGGCACTCGCTGTGGGGTCACGTCGTTCCAGGCGTCGACTCATCCCGTGAGAGGTTGAGGCGCGGGTTACGACCTGGGAAAACGTCGCCGAGATCGGATCGCGTATGGTTCGCGATCATTGCCCTACGGCTGCGCACGGCGGCATCCGGCTGCATGTGATCGCTGGGAGAGTGCGCGTCAAGCCCCTGGTCAGGGGCCTAACGGCTGGTGGAGATGGTGCCCCCGGCATGATTCGAACATGCGACACCCGCTTTAGGAGAGCGGTGCTCTATCCCCTGAGCTACGGAGGCAAGGGCTGTCTGTAAGAGTAGCGAAGATACCGAGCCTCTGCCCAGTCGGGGAGAGATCGAGATGCGGCGGCGGGTCATCGCTTGCCTGCGGTGGGCCAAAGGGATGGCAAGCGGGTGAGCCGCCGGGGTGTCGGCATGGCTACTGTCACGCTCTGTGATCAGAATGCGGCGGAAGCGGATTCCAGGTCGTCGAGCATCGCGGCCGATGGTGCTGGGCGTGGCGATGCTGGTGCCGGCCCTGCTGGCAGGAGGCCTCATGGTGGCCGAGGTCGCCGGCTACGACCTGGCGGTGAGCGGTGGGGGCCTCGCAGATCTGGAGCGGCGGGAGGCGTTCGGCGGTGGCGTGCCGGTCGCGGCCGCGTCGCCCGGTGCCTCCGGAGCCCTCGTCGCGATCGGAGCGGCCCAGGGCGACCCGGCGGGCGCGTCGCCCGGAAGCGCGAGGGCCGGAGACACGGTGATCCGGGGCACGGTGACGGACGGTCAACTGGTCGGGAACCGGGCGACGGAGCCCAGGCTGGTGCCTCCGCCGCTGCGCCCCTACCGGGTGTACGACGGCTGGATGCCGCCGGACGTGGTCAGCCTGTCCTATACCCGGCCGACGGATTCCTCCGAGGAGGCCGGGGAGGGGGCGGAGACCACCGACAGGAGGCGGAAGCGGCGGGCTTCCGGTGGTGGTGAGAAGGAGACGCCGAGCAGGGTGCAGGAGCCGGGTACGGCGCGCACGCAGAAGCCCGCGGAGTCCGCGGGCCAGGAGACGCCGGACCGGTCGCCCGCGCCGTCCCCCACGCCCTCGCCGATGCCGTCGGCCGAGGAGGAGGAGCCGGGCACGGAGGCGGCGTGCTCACAGGAGTGGCGGGACACCTGGCTCTGGGAGATCTGCCTGGACGGCAACCGGCAGAAGGTCTGAGATCTCCCGGGATCGGTGGAGGGCCGGAGACCGCCTGTGATCTGCCGGGGTGGAACCGGCGGGAAGCCTGGGGCGGAGCTTGCGGAATGGGGCGTTCGGCGCATAGCGGCTGCGAGGAGTCTGGCTCGGGCATCCGGTGAGCTGTAGTAACGTGCGTGCCTGACCCGGGTCACGAGTTCGCAAACGGAGGGGTCGAACGTGCTACCTCGTCGATCAGCGGGTCTGATCGTCGTTGTCGCGACGATGACTTCCCTCGTACCGGGGGTCGCCGCCGCACAGCAGGCGCCGCTGAAGGCCGGGGCCGCCGCACCGCAGGCGCACGCGAAATCCCAGGCCACCGCAGCGCTGGTGCATGCGAAACCTCGCACTGCCGCGGAACGGTCGGCGAACTCGCCGAGCGGCTTGAACCCCCCGGCCGGTGCGCGGCAGGGCGTGCCTGCCGGGGTCCGGGCCGCGGCCCGGCGCGATCCGGTGAATCTCACCGAACTCCGCCGGGACGCTGAGAAGGCGGCGAAGGACCTGGAGGCCGCCACCAAGGCGCTGGAGCAGCGGCGCGCCAAGATCCGTGAGGCGCAGAAGGCGCTGACCGCCAAGCTGCGCGAGCTGCAGACCGCCGAACGGGCCTTCGCCCAGGTGCGGCAACCGCTGTCCGACCTCGTCGGGCTGCTCTACCAGCAGCCGGTCGGAGGAGACGTGGCGGGCCTGCTGTCCGGGGACTCCAACGGCGACACGCTGCGCGCGATGACGGGTGTCACCCAGCTCGTCGCCGAGCGGAACCAGGTGCTGGAGGAGAGCAGCCGCTTGCAGGCGGAGCGCGAGCGGCTGGCGGCCGAGGCGCAGGAGCTGCGGGCGGGGACGCTGCTGGCGGAGGCCCAGATGGGGGCCGAGATCAAGACGCTCCAGGCGCGTTCGGACAAGCTGGTGAAGACGCTCACCAAGGCGCTCGTGAAACTGGGCATCAAGATCGACAAGGTCGGCCGGGCGGCGCTCGGATGTGATCCGACGAAGGTGAACTCGGCGGGCGAGTTCCCCAACGGCCTGATCCCGAAGGCCTACCTGTGCCCGCTCCAGCAGCCGGGCCACCAGCTCCGGGCCGACGCGGCGATCGCGTTCATCAGTATGAACGAGGCCTACCGCAAGAGGTTCGGCAAGCCCATGTGCGTGACGGACGCCTACCGGAGCCTGGCCGAGCAGCAGTCGGTCTACTACCGGCGTCCCGGCCTGGCCGCCGTTCCGGGCCGCAGCAACCACGGTCTGGGGCTCGCCGTCGACCTGTGCGGGGGCGTGCAGAACTTCCGCTCGGCGGAGTTCAACTGGGTGGAGGCCAACGGCAAGAAGTTCGGGTGGTTCCACCCCCAGTGGGCCTACTCCAGCCCTTTCGAGCCGTGGCACTGGGAGTACGACCCGAAGCTCGGCTCGCTCCTCTGAGCGCCCGCTGACCTCCCGTCGACCGGGCTCTCCCCGGCCGATCCCTCCCTCGGGTCGGGTCACGTCATCGGGGAGACCTGGGCGGTGCAGTGACGGCAGCGGACGGCGGCCTTGGGGATCTCCGAGAGGCACTCGGGGCACTCGCGCAGCTTCGTCTCCTCCGGCGTGGCGAACCGGGCGGTGATCCTCTCGTAAGGGGTGATGACCAGGAAGTAGACGACCGCCGAGATCAGCAGGAACGAGATCGTCGCATTGAGGAAGTTGCCGTACGTGAGCGTGCCGGAGCCGACTTTCAGCGTCAGGTGGCTGAAGTCGGGTTTGCCGACGATGGCGGCGATGAGCGGGTTGATGAGGTCCTTGACGAAGGAGTTCACGATGGCGGTGAAAGCGGCGCCGATCACCACCGCGACGGCGAGGTCGAGCACGTTGCCGCGCATCAGGAACTTCTTGAATCCACTCAGCATGACCACTCCTTGCCCGGGGCCTCCAGGCCTCCGGGGTCGTTCACTTTCGGGGGTGCGGGCGCTATTACCCTGTCACGGCCGGATCATCACCGGGGAGGGGCGATCGTGATCGACAACCGGCCGCCGGACTGGGCGGAGGCCAGCTCGACCGCCTGATCCGAGGTCGTGGCGAGCATGAGGAGCGCGCCCCGGTCGCTCCCGCTCGCCGGGACGGTGAGGACGGGCACGCCCTCGGCCACGATCCGGGCCGGGGCGGAGGAGCCGTCCCAGCCGGTCGGCGCGGCGAGCACGTTGACCACGTCTCCGGGGGACAGCAGGCGGGCGCTCTCGGGGTCGGCGACGCGGACCGGCGCGGCGACCGTGCCGGGCGGATGGGCGGCCAGCAGACTCGGGCCGAGCAGGCGGACGTCGGTGAGGGGCTCCCCGCGCCGCGCGGGACCGGCCAGGACCCGCCCGGCGACCGGCGTGCCCGGCCTCAGGGCGCCTTCGGGGGCCGTGCCGGGTCGTAGGGCGACCGGTTTCACGTCGGCGGCGGACAGGACGCCGCCGGGCAGGTCGCGGGCCGCCGCGAGCACGGTCACCGACGAGGTCTCGGGCCGCAGGCCGGTCACGGCGCACGCCGTGGCCAGGGCGGCGAGGACGGTGGCGAGGAGGCGGTGGCGGCGGCCGAGGAGACGGCGAACGGGAAGGCGCCGGCCCTGCGGGCGCAGGCCGGGAAGGAGGCTGGCGACGGGCATGGCTGGCTCCACGGAAGGTCACCGGACGGGGTTGAAGGCAGGCCGGACGGGTGGGGCTGAAGGCAGGCCGGACGGAAGGGCGCCGGAGGCGGGGCCGAAGGGCACCGGGCAGGACTGCAGGGTCACCGGAGGCGGGGCGAAGGGCACCGGGCAGGACCGGGGAAGGTCACCGGGGCAGGTCGAAGGGGAGCTGCTGGCCGTCCAGGGTCTTGGCGCAGTGGCAGGCGCGGTCTCTGGGGAGGGCTCCGACGACGTCGGTGACCAGGGCGCGCATGCGGGTGACGTTGGCGGCGAAGAAGGCCAGGACCTCCTCGTGGGTGACCCCCTCGCCGGTCTCGATGCCCGCGTCGTGGTCGGTGACCAGGGACAGCGAGGTGTAGCACATGGCGAGCTCGCGGGCGAGGACGGACTCCGGGAAACCCGTCATGCCGACGATCGTCCAGCCGTTGGCGGTGAACCAGCGGGACTCGGCCCGGGTGGAGAAGCGGGGGCCCTCGATGACGACCAGCGTGCCGCCGCCGACCGTCTCCCAGTCGGCGGCCCGGCCCGCGGCGACGGCCGCGGCGCGGCCCACCGGGCAGTAGGGGTCGGCGAAGGCGACGTGGACCACGCCGCCGGCGTCGTAGTAGGTCTGGGCGCGGCCGGAGGTGCGGTCGACGAGCTGGTCGGGGACCACGAGGGCGCCGGGACCGATCTCGGGGCGGAGCGAGCCGACCGCGCTGGGCGCGAGGACCTGGCGCACGCCGAGGGAGCGCAGGGCCCACAGGTTGGCCCGGTAGGGGATGCGGTGCGGCGGGAAGCGGTGGTCCCGCCCGTGGCGGGGGAGGAACGCCACCTCCCGCGAGCCGACGCGGCCGATGCTGACGACGTCGCTCGGCGGGCCGTACGGCGTGCTGACCGTGACCTCCGTGACGTCGTCGAGCAGCGAATAGAACCCTGAACCGCCGATGACCCCGACGTCCGCGCGATTGACCATGGCGCAGACACTAGCGTCACGGCCGCCCCGCGAGAGGGCGGAGAGCGGAGCCTGTGGACAACTCCGCCGGCCGATGTGACCGTGTGGACACACGGGGTATGACCTGCCCCATGGTCGATCGGGGGAACGAGACGAGTGCGCGGCGGACCCGGCGGACGGCGTCCGGAGAGGCGGAGCGGAGGCCCGGGAGGGGGCTGGGGCTCATCATCGGGGCGCTCATGCTCGCCATGCTGCTCGCGGCGCTCGACCAGACCATCGTCGCCACCGCGCTCCCGACCATCGTCGGAGACCTGGGCGGCCTGAACCACCTCGCCTGGGTGGTGACCGCCTACATGCTCGCCTCGACGGTCTCCACGCCCCTGTGGGGCAAACTCGGCGACCAGTACGGCCGCAAGGCCCTCTTCCAGGCCGCGATCGTGATCTTCCTGGTGGGCTCGGCCCTGTGCGGCCTGTCGCAGGACATGGGGCAGCTGATCGGGTTCCGGGCGCTGCAGGGGCTCGGCGGCGGCGGCCTCATGGTGCTCGCCCAGGCGATCGTCGCGGACGTCGTGCCCGCCCGCGAGCGGGGGAGGTACCAGGGGTTCTTCGGCGCCGTCTTCGCCGTCTCCAGCGTCGCCGGCCCGCTGCTCGGCGGACTGTTCGTGGACCACCTGTCCTGGCACTGGGTCTTCTACGTCAACCTGCCGATCGGCCTGCTCGCGCTGGCCGTGGTGGCCTGGGCGCTGCCGGCCGGCGTGCGCTCCACCGGGCACGTCATCGACTACGGCGGCATCGTCTTCCTCGGCGGCGCCACCGCCTGCCTGGTGCTGATGACCACGTGGGGCGGGAGCACCTACCCGTGGGGCGACCCGGTCATCATCGGGCTGGGCGTCGCCGCAGCGGTGCTGGGGGTGCTCTGGTGGCTGGCCGAGAAGCGGGCCCCGGAGCCGGTGCTCCCGCTGCACCTGTTCAAGCTGCGGGTCTTCAACGTGGCGTCGCTGATCGGCTTCATCATGGGCCTGGCGATGTTCGGCTCCCTCACCTACATGCCGCTCTTCCTCCAGGTCGTGCAGGGGGTCTCGCCCACGATGTCGGGCCTGCACCTGCTGCCGATGATGGGCGGCCTGCTCGTCGCCTCGATCGTCAGCGGCCAGGTCATCACGAGCACCGGGCGGTACAAGGTCTTCCCGATCGCGGGCACCGCGACCGCGGCGCTCGGCCTGTTCCTGCTCTCCCGCATCCACCCCGGCATCGGGGCCCTGGAGCTGAGCGCCTACCTGCTCGTCCTGGGCGTCGGGATCGGCATGGTCATGCAGGTCCTGGTGATCGTGGTGCAGAACGCCGTGGGCTTCGAGGACCTGGGGACGGCGACCTCGGGAGCCACGTTCTTCCGCGCGATCGGCGGTTCGTTCGGCGTCGCGCTGGCCGGGTCGATCTTCACCGCGCAGCTCGCCGACGACCTGGCCGCGCTCTCCCGGACGGTACGGCTCCCGCCGGGCATCGAGATCGCGGTCCAGCAGGACCCGACGGTCATCCGGCGGCTGCCCCCGGAGGTCGCCGGGGCCTTCCTGGAGGCGTACTCCGACGCGATCGCCAGGGTCTTCCTGTTCGGAGCCCCGGTGGCGCTGCTGGCCTTCGCGGTGGCCTGGCTCCTGCCCGAGCTTCCGCTGCGGGAGACCACCAAGGCGACCGACCCGGGCGAGGGCTACGGCGCCGTGCCGACCGAGCGGTCGTCGCTCGACGAGGTGGAGAGGGGGCTGTGGCGGCTGGCGGACGAGGCCATGCGCCGCGACTACTACCGGCGGCTCGGCGACCTGGCGGGCCTGCGCGACCTGCCGTCCGGCTCGGTCTGGCTGATCGCCCGCCTGGGCACCCGGGGCCGGCAGGCGGGCGCGGACCTCGCGGAGCGGGCGGGCGTGACCATCGACCGGGGACGGCCGTACGTCGCCCACCTGGTGGAGCGCGACCTGGTCCGCCGGGCGGCGGACGGACTCGGCCTGGAGCTGACCCCGGAGGGGGAGCAGGTGGCCGACCGCCTGGTCTCGGAGGCCAGGGAGGGGCTCGCCCGGGTGATCCAGGACTGGCATCCGGAGGAGCACCCCGGGCTGCGCGAACTGCTGGACCGGCTGCCCGGGGAGATGCTCGGCGCGATGACCGACCGCCCCGCGCCGCGCTGAGCCCGGTCGTCGTGGGGTCGGGCCGGCGGGTGAGCCCGTCCGTCAGGAGGCCGCGGCCGCGGGTGCGGCGGCGGGCTTGGACTCCGTCGACCCCGAGGAGGACGTGGAGGACGACGACGAGTTCGAGGAGCTCGACGTGGTGGAGCTCACCGTGCTCGAACCGGACGACCTGCTGTCCGTCCGGTAGAAGCCGGATCCCTTGAAGACGATGCCGACCGCAGAGAACACCTTGCGCAGCTCACCCTGGCAGCTCGGGCACACGGTGAGCGCGTCGTCCGAGAACTTCTGGACGATCTCGAACTGGTTGTCACAGGCGGTGCAGGCGTACTGGTAAGTGGGCACGCTCTCCTCCTCATTCGGTCCGCGCCGATTGGCACTCGACTGGCGCGACTGCTAATGGTACGGCGTCGACAAGCATAAACGCGAGCGGAGGATGTCACATTCCGGCGTGCGCCTTCCGGCCGGGGTCCCGCAACCGTCCTGCAACCGGGCCCGCGGGGGTTCCCCGGCCGGCTCGCGGGGGTTCCCCGGTCGGTCCGCAGGAGCCCTCCGGCCCGCTTCACGGAGCCCTCCGCCCTGCCCGCGAAGTCCTCCGGCCTGGTCCGCGGAGTCCTCCGGCCCGGTCCGCCGGAGGTCAGGCGCCGTGCTCGCCGAACCAGCCGGCCAGCTTGCCCCGGCGGCTGATCGCGCGGATCCGCTTCTCGACGACCTCCCGGCAGGCGGCGGTGGCCACCACGAGGAGCTGGTCGTCGGCCCTGATCCGGGTGGACTCCGACGGCACGAACGACTTGCCGTCCCTGACGACGAGCGTGACCTGGGCATCGGTCGGCAGCCTGAGCTCGAACACCTCCACGCCGTGCAGCTTGGACGCCGGCGGCACCCTGATCTGCAGGAGGTCGGCGTTGAGCTCCTCCAGCGGGGCCGACTCCACCGCCAGGTCGCGGGCCTCCTCCGGCGCGGTGACCCCGAGCCTGCGGGCCACCCACGGCAGGGTGGGCCCCTGGAGCAGGGTGTAGACGACCACGATGACGAAGACCTCGTTGAACACGAGCTTGGCGGTGGCGTCGTCGATCGACGTGGCGGCCCAGGGGATGGTGGCCAGCACGATGGGCACCGCGCCCCGGAGCCCGGCCCACGACAGGAACGCCTGCTCCCGCCAGTTCAGCCGGTCGACCCCCGTGATCCGCAGCAGGAGGGCGGAGACCACGATGGACAGCGGCCGGGCGACCGCGACCAGGATCAGTCCCGCGACCAGCCCCGGCACGAGGGCGGTGGACATCTCCGAAGGGCTCGCCAGCAGACCGAGCATGACGAACAGGCCGATCTGGGCCAGCCAGGCGACGCCCTCGGCGAAACCCCGGCTGGCCGCCCGGTGCGGCATCTGCGAGTTGCCCATGACCAACGCCGCCAGGTAGACCGCCAGGAAGCCGCTGCCGTGCAGGGACGCGGCGCCGGCGTAGGCGACGAAGGCCAGCGCGAGCACCGCGATCGGGTACAGGCCGGCGGCCGGCAGCGCGACGCGGCGCAGCGCGTACACGCCCACCGGGCCGACCGCGAGGCCGGCGGCCGCGCCCACCACGAGCTCGAAGACCACCTCCAGCAGGGCGACCCCGAGGCTGGGTGAGGCGTTGGTGCTCAGCAGCACCACCGCGATGACGACGGGGGCGTCGTTGAACCCGGACTCGGCCTCCAGGATGCCCGACAGGCGCGGCGGCAGGGGCAGGCGGCGCAGGACGGAGAAGACCGCCGCGGCGTCGGTCGAGGCGAGGACCGCGCCGAGCAGGAGCGCGGTCCGCCAGTCCATGCCGAGCAGGAAGTGCACCGGGAGCGCGACGGCGGTGATGCTCACCGCGACGCCCGCGGTGGCCAGCACCACGGCGGTGGGGATGGATCCCCTGACGTGGCTCCAGGTGGTCGTCAGGCCTCCCTCGGCCAGGATGATCGCCAGCGCGATCAGGCCCATCTGCTGGGCGAGTCCCGTGTCCTCGAACTGCAGGCCGAACCCGGACTCGCCGATGACCAGGCCGAATCCGAGGAAGATGAGGAGGCTGGGGAGGCCGCTGCGGTGGGCGACGCGCACCGCGACGATGGAGGCGATGACGATCCCCGCGCCGAGCAGCAGCCAGACGTTCATGTCCATCGGATGTCCATCGGCTGTCCGTCAGGATCCGGTGAGACGGTCGGCGCGTTCGTGCAACGGAGGGTTCGCTCCCTTGGTGGCGGGCCCCCGCGCGGAACCGCCGGGGCGTGTGGGCCGCCCGTCCCGGACGGGAAAAGCGGGGAACCGCTCCCTTGCCGGGAGCGAAGAGTCACCTGTCCCCTCCTCTCGCTTCGGGGACCATTCTGTCCTATTCGGCGGATCGGCCCTCCCCCAGGCGGACGATGCCGCCGGGCAGCGCGGCGTAGCGGACCGGCCGGTCGTGCGGCTCGGCGGGGACGCCGTCGAGCAGCTCGCCGTCGTGGAGCAGCGCGACCGTCGGCACGTTCGGCCCCACCCGCGCCAGGGCCCGGTCGTAGGAACCGCCGCCCTGGCCGAGCCGTACGCCGGTGGAGCGGTCGGCCGCCAACGCCGGGACGATCACCAGGGCCGCGGTCCTGACCGCGTCGACGCCGCGCCGTACGTCCACCGGCTCCATGATCCCGAAGCGGCCGGGGGCGAGGGTGTCCGGCCCGTCGTACACCGCCCAGTCGAGGTCCAGGTCGTCGCGGAGCACCGGGAGGAGCACCGTCGCGCCGTGCTTCCACAGCGCGAAGACCAGCCCGTGCGTCGCCGGTTCGGCCCCGGTCGACCAGTAGCAGGCGACCAGCCCGGCCATCTGCACCCACGGCTGGTCCAGCAGCGCCTCCCGGATCTGGACAGAGGCCGCATAACGCTCGTTCTCCGGGATAGAGGCACGCCGCTGCCGGATCGACGCGCGCAGCTTCAGCTTGTCCACAGGTCCCTCCACTAAGGTTTTGATATGGCCGACTTCGATCCCGTGACGAAAGCCGTCGTGCCGGCGGCGGGTCTGGGCACCCGCTTCCTGCCTGCGACCAAGGCGACGCCCAAGGAGATGCTGCCGATCGTCGACAAACCCGCGATCCAGTATGTCGTCGAGGAGGCCGTCTCCGCCGGGCTGCTCGACCTGCTCATGGTGACCGGCAAGAACAAGCGCTCGATCGAGGACCACTTCGACCGGGCCGTCGAGCTGGAGGAGGTCCTCGAGGCCAAGGGCGACGACGAGCGCCTCTCCCAGGTCCGCGAGCCCGCCGACCTGGCGACCCTCCACTACGTACGGCAGGGCGAGCCCAAGGGGCTCGGCCACGCGGTGCTCTGCGCCAAGCAGCACGTGGGCGACAGCCCGTTCGCCTGCCTGCTCGGCGACGACCTGATCGACCCCCGCGACGAGCTGCTCAAGCGCATGATCGACGTCCGCAACACCTACGGCGGCAGCGTCATCGCGCTGATGGAGGTCCCCGAGGACCACGTCTCCCTGTACGGCTGCGCGGCCATCGAGGCCACCGCCGAGGACGACGTGGTCAGGGTGACCGACCTGGTGGAGAAGCCCCCGGCCGAGGAGGCGCCGTCCAACTGGGCCATCATCGGCCGCTACGTGATCGACCCGGCCGTCTTCGAGGTCCTGGAGAACACGCCGCCGGGCCGGGGCGGCGAGATCCAGCTGACCGACGCCCTGCGCACCCTGGCCGGACGCGGCGGCGAGGGCGGCGGGCCGGTCCACGGCGTGCTGTTCCGCGGCCGCCGCTACGACACCGGCAACAAGCTCGACTACCTGCGCACGGTCGTGCAGTTCGCCGCGGACCGCCCCGACCTCGCGCCGGAGTTCATGCCCTGGCTCAAGGAGTTCCTGGCCTCGCGATGACCCTTCCGACGAGCCTGCAGGCGGCCCACATGAGCCCGATGAGATCGGTCGACGAGCACCTCGGCGACATCCTGCGCACCGTGCGGGCGCTCGCCCCGCTGGAGCTGGAGCTGGAACGGGCGCTGGGCACGACTCTGGCCGAGGAGGTCACCTCCCCGGTCCCGCTGCCGCCCTTCGACAACTCGGCGATGGACGGCTACGCCGTACGGGCCGAGGACGTCGCCGACGTCCCGGTGACGTTGCCGGTGGTCGACGACGTCGCGGCCGGGGACGGCCGCCTGCACGCGCTCGGGCCGGGGATGGCCCTGCGGATCATGACCGGCGCGCCGCTGCCGGCCGGGGCCAACGCGGTGGTCCCGGTGGAGTGGACCGACGGCGGCACCGCCCGGGTCACGATCGACCGGCCCGTCCAGAAGGGCAACGCGATCCGGTTGTCCGGCGAGGACGTGCGCGCGGGGGAGGTGGTCCTGACCGCGGGCACCCGGATCGGTCCCGCCCAGCTCGGCATCCTGGCCGGAGTCGGCCGCCGGCGGGTGCTGGTACGGCCCCGCCCGCGGGTCGTGGTGATCTCCACCGGGGCGGAGCTGGCCGAGCCGGGCACGACCCTGGCCCCCGGCCAGATCTGGGAGTCCAACAGCTACACCCTGATCGCCGCGGTCCGGGAGGCCGGCGGGGAGGGCTACCGCGCCGGGATCGTCGGCGACGACGCGGCGGGGTTCGCCGAGCAGCTCGACGCCCAGCTGGTCAGGGCCGACGTGGTGATCACCAGTGGCGGGGTCTCGATGGGCGCGTACGAACCGGTCAAGGAGGCCCTCGGGCCGCTGGGCACCGTACGCTTCGAGCGCGTCGCCATGCAGCCGGGCATGCCCCAGGGGTTCGGCGTGGTGGGTGACGACCAGGTGCCCATCTTCGCGCTGCCCGGCAACCCGGTCTCCTCCTTCGTGTCGTTCATGCTGTTCGTCCGCCCGGCGCTGCGGAAGATGCAGGGCCTGCCCGCAGGTCCCGCGGAGACCGTGACGGCCGTGACCGCGGCGCCGCTCCGCTCGCCCGCGGGCAAGCGTTCCTACCTGCGTGGGAAACTCGGTCCGCAGGGCGCCGTGACCCCGGTGCGGCGGCAGGGCTCCCACCAGCTCGCCGCCCTGGCCGAGGCCGACGCGCTGATCGTGGTCCCCGAGGACGTCACCGAACTCCCCGAGGGCACGACCGTGGAGATCATCCCCCTGTGAACGGGGGCAGCGGACCGCATCGGACAGGAGACGGGGCAGGCGGATGAGCGGTTTCTCACATCTCGACGAGACCGGCGCGGCGCGCATGGTGGACGTCTCGGCCAAGGACGTCTCGGCGCGCGCGGCCGTCGCGACCGGCAGGGTGCTGCTGTCCGCCGAGGCGGTGGCCCTGCTGAGGTCGGGTGAGATCCCCAAGGGGGACGCGCTCGGCACCGCGAGGATCGCGGGCATCATGGGCGCCAAGCGCACCCCCGACCTGATCCCGCTCTGCCACCCGATCGCGCTGCACGGCGTGAAGGTCGAGCTGACCGTGGTCGACGACGGCGTGGAGATCTCCGCCAGGGTGAAGACGGCCGACCGGACCGGCGTCGAGATGGAGGCGCTGACCTCGGTCGCCGTCGCCGCGCTGGCGCTGATCGACATGGTGAAGGCGGTCGACCCGGCGGCGGTCATCACGGACGTCAGGGTCGAGGAGAAGACCGGCGGCAAGACCGGCGTCTGGACGAGGTCCTGACCGGGGGCGGGAACGCCTGCCGCGGTGCGGGAGAGTCGTGATGAAGAAGAACGCCTGCCGCGGTGCGGGGGAAGTCGTGATGGAGAAGAACGCCTGCCGCGGTGCGGGGAGAGTCGCGACGGGGAAGGCGGGTCGCCCATGAGGGCTCTGGTGATCACGGCGTCCGACCGGGCCGCCGCCGGGGTGTACGAGGACTCCTCGGGCAGGCTCCTGGCCGGGCTGCTCACGGAGGCCGGGTGCGAGGTGGACGGCCCGGTGGTGGTCCCCGACGGCGAGCCGGTCGAGGAGGCGCTCCGCTCCGGGGTGGCCGACGGCTACGACGTGATCGTCACCACCGGCGGCACCGGCCTGACCCCGGCCGACCTGACCCCCGAGATGACCGCGCGGGTGCTCGACCGCGAGATCCCCGGCATCGCCGAGGCGATCCGGCAGGCGAACCGGGAGAAGGTGCCAGCCTCCGTCCTGTCCCGCGGGCTGGCGGGCCAGGCGGGCTCCACTCTGATCGTGAACCTCCCCGGCTCCTCCGGCGGGGTCCGCGACGGCATGGCCGTACTGGCGCCCGTGCTGCGGCACGCCGTGGACCAGATCCGCGGGGGAGACCATCCCCGGTGACCTCCGGCGGCCTCTCCGTGACCTCTCGCGGCCTCTCCGTGGCACGCCGGTGCGGCTTGGGGGGATGATGAAGGGGTGGATCGACTTCGTGGCTGGCCGGTGACCCTGACGGAGGGCCCGGTGGGACTCCGGCCGCTGCGTCTGCGGGACGTGCGCGTCTGGCGGGACTCGCGGTTGCGCAACGCCGACTGGCTCCGGCCGTGGGAGCCGAGCAATCCGGAGACGCCCCTGTTCCGGACCGGGCTGGGCCCGTACATCTCGATGGCCGGGACGCTGCGCAGGGAGGGCAGGCAGGGGCTGGCGCTGCCGTGGGTCGTCACGTACGAGGGAGCCTTCGCGGGCCAGCTCACCGTGGGTGCGATCGTCTGGGGGTCGGCCAGGTCCGCCCAGATCGGCTACTGGGTGGACGGCGCGCTGGCCGGCCGGGGGATCATCCCGACCGCCGTGGCCCTGGCGGTGGACCACTGCTTCTTCACCACCGGGCTGCACCGGATCGAGGCCAACATCCGGCCGGAGAACCAGGCCAGCCGCAGGGTGGTTGAGAAGCTCGGCTTCCGGGAAGAAGGCATCCGGCGCCGGCATCTGCACATCGACGGGGCCTGGCGCGACCACATCTGCTACGCCCTCACGGTCGAGGACGCGCCCAGGGGCCTGCTCGCGCGGTGGCGACACGCCCGGGAGGCCACGGCCTCCGGCGGTCCCTCGCACGAAGAGGTGTGACGATCTGGCGACACACCGAATTGAATACTCGTCAAATAGTGACACGCGGTCTTACGGTGCGTGACGTGAGCACAGTGAGGACGCCCCGCGGTCAGGCGTGCCTTCGTGCTGCCCGGAGGCGACTGTGAGCAGCGTCCTCCTCTACCTCGCCATCGTCGTCATGTGGTTGTGCGTGCTCGTGCCCATGTGGCTGCGCCGTGACCGGGCCACGCTCGTCGAGGTCGACGAGCGTGACGAGGCCACCGGGGCGTACGACCTCACCGGCGTGCCGTCCGAGGATCCGAGCGAGGAGGGCCCGTCCGGCTCCCTCACCGGGACCACGGGGCCCGCTGTGGGGTTCGCGGCGCCATCCGGCTCCGCGGCCGTCTCGGTGCCGGGTGCCGCGTCCCGGGTGCCGCCGGGCGCCGTTTCCGGTGCCGTGCCCGGTGCCGTGCCCGGTGCCGTGTCCCCGGCCGGGGAGGGCGCCCAGACTCACCGGCGGGCGGAGCTCCGCCGTGCCGCACAGCGCCGCCGGGCGGCTCTCGTGGCCAAGCGGCGGCGGCTGACGCTCTGGTGCGCGCTGCTGCTCCTGGCCTCGGTGGTGACCGCGGCGGTCCGGGTGATCCCCTGGTGGGGCGTGGCGCCCTCGGTGGTCCTCCTGGGCGTCCATCTGGCGGTCCTGCGGGTCGCGGTCCAGGTCGACGCCGAACGGCGCAGAGCCGTCGCCCAGGCCCGCGCGGAACGTGCCAGGCGCGCCCGGCGCCGGGCCGCGGAGGCTGCGGCCCGGCGGGCTGCGGCTCCGCAGGCGGAGATCATCGACCTCTCCGAGCACCGCGACGAGCTCTTCGACCAGTATGCCGAGCCGTCCCGCCGCGCGGTCGGAGACTGATCGGTGCCCCGGATGGCGCGAGCGCCCCCGGATGTTTGCTAATCTAGTCCACGTCTTGGGGATGTAGCGCAGTCCGGTAGCGCACTTCGTTCGCATCGAAGGGGTCAGGGGTTCGAATCCCCTCATCTCCACCCAGGCCAGAGGCCGCTTCCGAGAGATCGGGAGCGGCCTTCTGCGTTGCCGGGTGACCAACCGGTGACCACGGTCCATCCACCGGACCGTGCCTCTCCGGGTTTCGCGGAGTCCGGTGACGGGATGTCTCAGCGGTGAGCGATTCCGGTCCCGTGGCCGTGTGGGTCTTCCTGGGCGAGGGCGCGCGGTAACCGTCGGGCGTGTTCCGGCTGAGCGTCTGTATCGGAGGGCTTGTGGCAGGATCGCGGGATGCTGCGACTCACCGATTTCATCATCGACTGCCCGGACACGATGAAGCTGGCGGCCTTCTACGCTGAGGTGACGGGCCGTCCGATCAAGGAAGGCAGCGACGAGAACTGGGCCGGCATCAAGTTCGGCGAGGTCGAGCTGGCCTTCATCCGGGTGGACGACTACCGCGCTCCGCAGTGGCCCGACAGTGAGCACCCCAAGCAGTTCCACCTCGACTTCGAAGTGGACGAGATCGAGTTCGAGCAGCGCCGCGTCCTCGGCCTCGGCGCGACGCTGCGGCAGGACTTCATCGGCCCCGACGGCTACGGTTGGCGGATCTACACCGACCCGATCGGCCACCCCTTCTGCCTGTGCCGCAACAAGGGTGTCATCTGGACCGACGAGGGCCCGGTCTGGCCCGGTCGCGGTTAGGAGCCGTTCGGGGCTCGGACCATGTGGTCGGGGTGAGGAGCTTCGGCCACATGACCGATCGGCCACATGACCGAGCGGTGCGTCATCCACTGCCGTCAGCAGCTCGACGGGGAACTCCAGGCCGGCTTGGCCGATCATGAGTGCGACCCGTCGGCCTGCTCCAACGCGCCGTCAGAGCGGCCACCGGTTCCCGCTCCGGCCCCCGCGCCGTGAGCGCGGCGAAGCGGTGAACATGCGTGGACACCGCTGTGGGCGATCTCGGTAGAGTGGCCCGCCATGGGCGTTCTCGTCGACTACTTCACCGCGGACTCCGAGCAGTCCGCCCGGCTGGCCCTGTCCGGTGGGCCGGCGGCCGTGAACCTCTCGTATGTCGACTGCAAGGGATGGCTCGACGGGCTCGACACGCTGGCGGCCGAGCTAAGCGGCCGTGACCTCAGCGAGTTCGGTGACAGCGAGGTCGTCGTCGACGACGGCGAGTCGGCGGGCGTGGAGCGGGAGGCACCCGGAACCGTGGCCGCGCTGGCCGCCGTGGACGACACTCGGTTGCGCGAGTACGCGGAAGAGGAACTGCTCCACGAGTTCGAGATCGAGCGCATCACGGCCCTGCGGGATCTGGCGCGCGAGGCGGTACGGCTCGGCCGGGGGCTGTATCGCTGGGCGTGCGCCTGAGCGCTTCGAACAGCTCCTCGCGGAGCGCGGGCGGGAGCTTCCGTCCCATGTCGAGCGGGCTCACGAGCGCCTGGTCGTCGTTCTGCTCCACGGCGTGGCCGGCGAGGAACTCCAGGCTGAAGCGGGCCGTCTCCCGGTGGCGCGGGTCCGGCCAGTGCTCCACCAGAGGCAGCACCGCATCCACCCGCTCGCCGATCCGGTCGAGGAGCGCGTAGCCGGGCAGGCCGGGGAAGCGCTGCGCTCGGAGATCGATGTGGTGGAAGGCGACGTAGCCGAGTTCGGCACCGGTGAAGTCGTTGCCGGTGAAGTCGTTGCGGTTCCGGCCCAGTGAGGCCTGGTCATGGTCGTCCGGACGGCCCCAGAAGTTGATGTTCCGTACTCGGCCACGGAAGACGCAGTCGACGAACTCGGCCTCGAACGTGAGCGTCTGGTCGTTCAGCCGGGACCGGTCGAACAGGCACCTTTCAAAGCGGACATTGCCGAAGAAGACGGAAGGTGCGAAGCGGGTGCGCCGGAAGGTGCAGTCGCGGAAGACCGACTGCGGCCGGCCCGCGCCGGGCACGCCGGTGAGTCCCAGTGACAGCCGCTCGAAGGTGACGCCGGAGAAGTCGCACCCTTCGAACGTGCTGTCGTGGACACTGAAGCCGGCGAACCGCATCCCGGAGAAGTCGGCCTTCACCAGCCGTGCCCGGTCGAAGGCCACCTCGGACACTCCAGGAGGCAGGTCGAACCGCTGATCGCGGAGTTCGCCGCGGGCGATCCACGCGGACCGCCACTCCTCCGGGCTCGGCTGGAGACTGAACCGCTCGGACGTGCTCACGCCGACCGTTCTCTCCTGGGTGCCACGGGGTTCACGGATGACCCGCGCCGCCCTCGCCGTTCACGAACCACCGGGCGACGTCGGCCGCACGGCCCTGAGGAAGACCTCGACGAGGGTGTCGGCGTATTCGGGGGTGAGCGGGCCGGAGCGGAGCAGCCAGCGCTGGTAGAGGGGCGCGTACAGCACTTCGAGCGCCAGGTCGAGGTCGGCGTCCGCGGCGAGCTGCCCGGCCTTCTGCGCGCTGCGCAACCGGGCCTTCTTGGCCTCGTCCACCGGGCCGGCCAGCTTCTCGTGATACTGGGCGGCCAGCGCGGGATCGTTGATGATCTCTGTGTTGAGCGCGCGGATCGGCCCTTCGAACGCCGGATCGGCGAACTCGGCGACCGTCGCCCGCATCACCGTCTTGAGGTCGGCCTCCAGGTCGCCGGTGTCGGGCAGCGCCATGCCCTGCTCGGGCCCGGCCTCGCTGAGTGCGAGGAAGGCGTCGAGAACGACGGCGCCCTTGGAGGGCCACCAGCGGTAGATGGTCTGCTTTCCCACACCGGCCCGGGCCGCGATGGCCTCGATGGTCAGCTTGGCGTATCCCATCTCGGAGATCAGCTCGCGGGCCGCGGTGAGGATGGCCTGCCGGGAGCGCTCGCTGCGGCGGGTGGGATCGGGCTGCTTCGGCATGGCCGGGATTCTATCACGCTATAAGACGAGACGTTCCGTATTGACATTCTGGTGAGGCGGTACGTATCGTCTTGTCTCGTTACGGAGAATCCGACAGAGAGGGGAGATCGGTGCGCCGAGTCTGGCTCATCACCGGGGCGTCGCGAGGTCTGGGCCGGGCGTTCACGGAAGCGGCCCTGCATGCCGGGGACCGCGTCATCGGAGCCGCACGGAACGTCGAACCGCTCGCCGACCTCGCCCGGAGATTTCCGGGCGGTCTGGTACGGCTACCGCTCGACGTGACCGACCGGGCCGCCGTGTTCGAGGGCGTGGAACGGGCGGCGGCGGCCTTCGGCAGGCTCGACATCGTGGTCAACAATGCCGGCGTCATGCTGCTGGGCATGGTGGAGGAGGCGACGGAGGAGCAGATCAGAGCCCACTTCGACGTCAACCTCTTCGGTGCGGTCTGGGTCACCCAGGCCGTGCTCCCGCACCTGCGCGCCCAGGGCGGCGGTCGCATCCTGCAGGTCACGACGATGGGCACCGGCGGAGGCTTCCCGATGGTCGGCCTGTACGCGGCCGGCAAATCGGCGCTCGACTCGGTCTCCGAGGCCGTGGCTATGGAGGCCGAGCAGTTCGGCGTCAAGGTCACCATCGTCCAGATGGGCGGCTACGACACCGGCCTGTTCACCACGGGCACCACGATGACGACACCCGACCCGCACTACCAGCGGCTGCGCGACGAGATGTTCGAGATGTGGGGTGACGACGCCGGTCCCGCCCCGGGCACGGCCGCACCCGTGATCATGGAGCTGGTCGACCTGCCGGAGCCGCCGCGGCGGCTCGTCGTCGGCGGCGCGTCCTACGACATGGTCCAGGCCGACATCGAGGACCGGCTGGTGAAGTACCGCGCCTGGGAGCACCTCAGCCGCAGGGCGCCGGGATGACGTCCATGCCGACGAGCTCCGCGCGGCCTCCCGGGACGGCGCGGCGTCGCCGACACGCCACCGGAGGTGCGGCGGCGCCGTCAGCCGGGTGGGGACGTGCGGCTCGTCGGCGGGCACCAGGAACATCCGGATCTCCTGCCGTTCCGGCATCGCGGCCCCGTCGCCCGTCGTTGAGCCCGGCTAAACGTCCCTTCGGTGACCGCACGTTGATCCGGGTCGCTGCTGCACGGGATCGTTCACCCACAGGAATGCAACGGGAGGCATCGCGCGCCGGCGAGGCGGATCGACGGCGGCGACGAGCGACCTGAGCGGGACCGGTCAGCGGGCCCGCTCATGCGGAACCGTACGAACGGGTCACCGCGGCCCGGCGGCCCACGGCGAACGGAGAGACACATGTCGTTCCAGGCGTACCTGGACAACATCGAGGACAAGACCGGCCTCGCCCCGCGTGAGTTCATCGCGCTGGCGAAGGAGCGCGGTTTCGACGACCCGGCTGTGAAAGCGGGCGCGATCATCGACTGGCTGAAGCAGGACTACGGCCTCGGGCGCGGGCATGCGATGGCGCTGGTGCATGTGATCAAGAACGGGCCGAAGATCGACGCCAAGCACGTCGGCTCTTCCGGTTCCCACCGCGACGAGTCCGACACGCTCTGGCTGGACGGGAAGGAGAACCGGCCCTGAAGAACCGGCCCTGACGCGGCTGCCGGTCGCCGTGACCGGGTGTCACGGCGCATGATCATTGACCTCGGCCTCAGGCTTCGCCGAGCGTGCGGTGGCCGGGGCGGAGCAGCTGATCCCGGTGCCGGACGCGCTGCCGTCAGGCGGCGTGTCCCAGCACCAGGGCGGCGATCACCGGGCCCATGTAGAGCAGGGGGAAGACGACGGTCGAGTACGAGCGCGCCCGGAGCACGGTGAGGACGGCTCCAGCGAAATACAGCACGAGGCCGATCCCGGCCAGGACGCCTACGACCGGCACGAACAGGCCGACCAGCAGGCCCGCGGCCCCCGCGGCCTTGGCTGCGCCGAGCCAGGTCCACCATGAGCGGGGGACGCCGTAGTCCGTCAGCGGCTTCACGACCCACTCGGCGCGGCGGAGGAGGGAGAAGGCGGAGAAACCCACCCAGAGGGCGGTCAGGACGGTGACGACGGTGGCGGTGGTGGACATGGGGAAACTCCCTGGTCGGTGCTCTCTTGTGGCACCGATCCTGCGCGCCCCGGTTGATGGATCCGCGATGCGTTCACGATGTGCGACTTCCCGCTCGACCTGTTGTGGCAGGGCGCCGCGGGGCCGACCGGCCGGTCGGCCCCGCCGTGCGCGGGCAGCGGCGGCGTTCGGGCAGCGGCGGCGTGCAGGCCGCTGCCCGCCGCCGTCAGCGCCGCGGCGGACCTGTCCGTGCCGCCGCACGACTTCTTCACCGCGTCGGCCCGTGCCCTGACCGCCGGTCCGACGAAGGCGGGTGTGCGCCGGCTCGTGGTGGTCGGCCTCTCCTCGATCATGCCCGGGGCGTCAGGAGCCCTCTGATGGACGAGCCGGGCTATCCCGGTGAGTACCGCGACTTCTACCTCGGCCATGCGGCGGGGCTCGCCGTTCTCCAGGAAGCCGACCTCGACTGGGCGTACGTCGCGCCGGCAGGCGACTTCGGCCACGGCGGCGCGCGCACCGGCCGCTACCGGATCGCCGAGCATGCGGACCCGGCCGGCAGGATCACGTACGCGGACTTCGCGATCGCGCTGCTCGACGAGATCGAGGATCCCCGCCACCACCGCGCCGCCGCCGTCGGGGAGGGGTGATGCGCGAGGTCCACGACAGCCCGGACCCCTCCGGCGTTCCCCGGCCCGCGCCCCCTTCCGGCGGCCCTTCCGCGACGCCGCGCCCCTGTGCCAGCCTGTCGGCATGATCGGAGTTCGGCGGGTGTGGCTGGTCCGGCACGGGCAGAGCGAATCGAACGCCGGGCTGCCGACGAACGGGCCGGGCACGGCCCCGCTCACGGCGCTCGGACGGGAGCAGGCGGCGCGGACGGCCGCGGCCTTCACCGCTCCGCCGGACCTCGTCGTCAGCTCGCCGTTCGTCCGCGCGCGGCAGACGGCCGGGGCGACCGTCGCGCGGTTCCCCGGGGTGCCGTACGAGGAGTGGCCGGTCGAGGAGTTCACCTACCTGGGCGGGCTGCACGGGCCGCAGACCACGAAGGACCAGCGGAGGCCCTTCGCCGACGCCTACTGGGAGCGTGCCGACCCCGCCTACGTCAACGGCGGCGACGGGGAGTCCTTCGGGATGCTCATCACCCGCGCCCGCGCTTTCCTGGACCGGCTGGCCGGCCGCCCGGAAGAGGGCCTGATCGCGGTGTTCACCCACGCCCTCTTCATGAAGGCCGTGGTCTGGTCGCTGTTCACCGGGACCGCGGAGCCCGACGCCGGGGCGATGCGCGGCTTCCGCCGGTTCAACGGGGCGTGCGACGTCCCCAACTGCGCCATCACCGAACTGTGGCGTCCGAGCGGGCCGTACGGGTTCCGCGTCGTCGGCGGTGGGACGGCGCATCTGGGCGAGCCGTCCGACGGGGTCCGCTTTGGATAGCATTACTATCCTTCATTGGGTAGTGTTGGTATCCAAAGGAGGGTGAGTTCTGTGACCGTGATCGTCCTTGTCGTGTCCGCCCTGGTCTTCCGTCTGTCGGGTGCGCTGCTCGGCGTGGCCCGCTTCGCCACCTGGCGGGTGAGCGCCGCGCACGGCCTGGCCGTCATGCTCGTGATGACGGCCGGTGCCCACTTCGTCCCGTCGGGCGTGACCTTCATGCCGAACCACGCCGACATGGTGGCGATGGTCCCGCCGTTCGTCCCGTTCCCCGCCCTCGTGGTCTATCTGACCGGCGTCATGGAGCTGGCCGGCGCGGTGGGACTCGTGCTCCCGGCCACCCGCCGGGCGGCCGGGATCTGCCTGGCCCTGCTGTTCGTGCTCATGCTCCCCGCCAACGTCCACGCCGCGCTGGCCGGGGTGACCCTGGCGGGAGAGGCGGCGACGCCGCTGTGGCAGCGCGTCCCCGAGCAGATCCTCTACATCGGCGTGGCGCTCTGGGCGGCGGAGGTCGTGGGGGGAGGCTCCGCGGGCCGTACGGCCTCCGCGAGCGGTGCGTCCCCCGTGCGGTGAGCGCGAGAGGGAGCGGGTGCTGTTGGACCGTATCAATGCTTCTATAAGGTTTGACACCATGCGTACCCCTCGTATCGCCCTGCTGGCCGGGGCCCTGGTCGGTCTGCTGCTCACCGGCACCGCCCACGCCGGCACCGCCCGCGCCGACTCCGGTGCCGCCGGCGCGCCGGTTCCCACCGGCGCCAAGGCGCTGACCCACAATCCGCTGTACCGCACCGGCAAGCTGACGGTGCCCTGCGGCCGCCACCCGGACGACTTCGCCAGCGTCGGCGCCGCCAAGAAGCACCTGACCGCGATGATGGGCTGTATGAACGCCTCGTGGTCCGCGCAGCTGAAGAAGGCCGGTCTGCCGTTCAAGAAGCCTGCGGTCCGGTTCATCACCGGTCCCACCCGCGTGTGCGGAGGGGAGTGGGGCGAGTACGTCGTCGGTGTGTACTGCATCAAGCAGCGGCAGATGATCATCCTGGTCGACGACTACTCCATCCAGCAGCCGGCCGATCCGGACATCCTGCACGTGCTCGCCCACGAGTACGCCCACCACGTGCAGAACCTCACCGGCATGACGGCCGCCGTCAGCCGTACACGAGTCCGTACCGAGGCTCAGGCCCTGACCTACATCCGCCGCCTGGAGCTGCAGGCCGAGTGCCTGGCGGGGGCGTTCATGGCGAGCATCTGGGCCTCGCAGGAGTACAAGGCCGAGGAGTGGGAGGCCCTCGTGAACGCCGCCCGGCACAACGGCGACGAGCAGATCGGCGAGGGGCGCACCCACGGCTCGAGCAAGAACCAGATCGCCTGGCTGCAGAAGGGATTCGCTGCCGCCTCCCCGGCCGCGTGCAACACCTGGACCGCGCCGGCCTCCCGCGTCGCCTGACGGACGGTTCTCCACGACGGGGGAGGGCCCCGGCACGTCCGCCGCCCGGCCGGGCCCCGCTGACCGGCCGGGCGGACCCGGGCCTCGCTGACCGGCCGGGCGGGCCCGAGGCACCTTCCGGGCGGAAGCGGTGTCACCGGACGGGAAGCGCGGCCCGCTGCACCCGGCCCGTCCCGGCGGCGGCAGCCGTACCCCGCCGGGAGGTCAGAGGCGTTCCTGGCGGGGCAGGGCGACCTCGCGGACGATGAGCAGGACGGCCGCGGCCATCGGGATGCCCAGCAGGGCCCCGACGACGCCGAGCAGGGCGCCGCCGAGCAGGGCGCCGACGATCGTGGCCAGCGGCGGGACGTCGACCGAGCTCTTCATCACCCTCGGCGCGATCAGGTAGTTCTCGACCTGCTGGTAGAGGGTGAAGAAGACGACGCAGACGATGCCGACCGTGGGGGAGACGAAGAACCCGACGAGGGAGGCCACCCCCGCGCCGATGAAGGCGCCGACCAGGGGGATCAGGTCGGTCAGCGCCACGATCAGGGACAGGGCCAGCGCGTACGGCACCTGCATGATGCTCAGGAAGACGAAGGTCGTCACGCCGGCGATCAGGGAGACGATCAGGTTCCCCGCGACGTAGCCGCCGATGCGCTGGATGATCTCGTCGCCGAGCAGGCGGGTGCGGGTCCGGCGGGACCGGGGGACCAGGCGGTAGCCCATCTCCTTGATCGAGGTGAGCGAGCCGAGGAAGTAGAGCGTGAGGACCAGCACGGTCAGGGAGTTGAAGACCGCGCCGAGCAGGACCGTGCCGAGGCCGAGCACTCCGCCGAACATCTGGGTGCCGAAGTCGCCGCTGGTGACGTACTGCTGGAGTTTCTCCAGCAGCTGGAAGCGCTGGTCCAGGTCGCGGATGAGCGGATGGTTCTGCAGCTCCTGGACGTACGTCGGGACGTTCTCCGCGAACTCGGCGGACTGCGTGGTCAGCGGGGGCACGACCGCCAGGCCGAAGACCGCGAAGACGGTGATGACGCCGAGGAAGACCGTCGTGATCGCGAGCCAGCGCGGCAGGGTGCGGCGCTGGAGCGCCTCGACGGCGGGGTTGAGGCCGACGGCGAGGAAGAGCGAGACCACGATGAGGACCAGCACCGATCCCGCGCTCGCGACGGCCTGCACCAGCCACCACGCGGTGAGCACGCCGAGGGCCGCGGTGAAGCCGAACACGAACGGGTTGTCCCGCATGGAACGGCCGGGCCGCCCGAAGGGGGCGTCGGCCGGCGGAGCGCCGGTGGCGGGCGCCGCGGTGACGTCGTCGGTGACGTCGCCGGGGACGGGCGGAGCGGCCACCGGGGCCGGCCCGGACGGGGCCGCGACGGGCAGCGGGCCCGCCGAGGTGAGGAGCGGCTCGGGAAACGGGTCCGGCAGCGGGCCGGCCGCGGACGGGCCCGGTCCGGGAGGGGGGCCGGACGGTACGCCGGGTGCGTCCGGTGGCGTACCCCCGGGCGTGTCCGGGGCCGTCTCCGGCTGCGGAGCACCGTCGTGGGAGGTGGGTTCGGGCACGTTCCGCTATTGCCCGTTATGGGGAGAAATAGTCGGACAGAAAGCGGGTCGGACCTGGGGAGCGGCTCAGCCCATGCTGACGTACCGGCGGGGGCGCAGGGCGTGGCCGCGCAGGGCCGCCAGCGCGGCGGCGCGGCCCGCCGGGGTGAGTTCGCCCCCCGCCCGCAGGCCGAACGCGTCCAGGAGACGGGTCAGGTCGGTCAGGGAGGCGTCGATCTCCGGCCGGCGCTCCTCCTCGCAGCCGATCACGGAGGCCACGCTCTCACGGTCGGCGGGCAGGCCGTCGGCCAGGAGCATGAGCGCCACCTCCCTGGCGGAGGCGCCGAGGTCGTGCTCGTGTGAGACGGGTGAGAGCAGCGCGGTCGTCGCGGCCTCCCAGAGCAGCTCCGCGTCGCCGAGCAGGCGCCGCCCGGCGGCGGTGGTCACCAGGGCGCGGCCGTCCCGGTCCAGCGCGCCCATCCGCTGGGCGGCCTCCCCCGCCGCGGCCAGCTCGTCGCCGTTCCAGCGGTCCGGCGTCCCCGAGGGCGCCGCGGGTACGGCGGGCACGACGGCGGGGTCTTGCGGACCTTCCAGACCTTCCGGGTCCTTCGAGTTCTCCGGGTCCTCCGAGCCCTTCGAGTCCTCCGAGGCCGGCGGGGCCGGGACGAGCGGGACCCCGCCGGGCTCCCGGCCCCGGCGCAGCAGCCAGCGCAGCGCCGCCAGGTGTTCTCCGGCCGGGGCCGGGATCGGGGCGTGCAGGCGGACCTCGAAGGGCTGGGCCAGCTCGCGCCAGGCCGCCCCCCGGCCCAGCACCCACCGGTTCAGCCGCTCCCCCTGCACCCGGTGCAGCCAGTTGTCCCCGCCGAGCTCGGCCCGGGGAGTGGTCAGCCAGCGGCGGGTCAGGGCCGTGCGGTCGCGGGTGGAGCCGGGCGCGAGCTCGCCCGAGACGATGGCCAGCTCCAGGGCGGCCGAGCAGGCGCCGTGGGCGCCCAGCTCCTCCGGCCCCATGATCGAGCTCCACCGCAGCTCCGGAACGTCGGGCGGGAGCACCCCGCGGGCGTCCAGCGCCGCCTGGTAGGCGGCGATCCCGGCGTCCTCGCCGGCCCGGGCGTAGGTGCGCAGGATCTGCGCGGTGACGGAGGAGGAGCACAGCGCCGCGTAGCGCTCCAGGCCGCCCAGGCGGAGCAGCCGGCCCAGCGCGCGGGCCGTCGCCGGCCGGTCGCCGGAGACCTTGGTGGGCAGGGTGTACCAGAGGAACTCGCAGACGGCGAGCTCGGTGATCGTCTCCAGCGGTTCACCGCCGCTCAGCCACTCGATCGCACCGCGGGCGTCCTCGGCGCAGTCGGGGTCGGACCGTTCGAGATCGGCGAGGAGCGCGGCCACGTCCGGTGCAGGCATGCCTCGAAGTCTGCCGTATGACGGCCTGCCCTGACGATGAACGTGACGTAGTGGATCGTGCACGTCGCCCACCCTACGAAATCAGCTCTAAGCAACTCGTATGTGGACGGTCAGATCCACCTCTGGAAGAGCATTCTCGCGTGCCACTCGGCGTACGGGATGCTCTCCGCGGTGAGCACGGGATAGAGGTACCAGAAATTGAGCAGGGCGAGCAGCACGAACGCCCCGACGACCCCCGCGCCGATCATGCGCCTGGACTGGGCGAGCGGCACGAACATCCCGGCGATCCTCACCCCGGTCATGCGCTGCTTCGGCGGGGAGTGCGCCGGGCCGATGACGAGTCCGGCGGCCAGGACGACGGCCAGGATCATGAA